>DFBV01000090.1 GCA_002366755.1 Anaerolineales bacterium UBA3071 | reverse complement strand
CGCCCTGTACCTGACCGCCGCTCAGGTTCTGTACCGAGGCGCGGATCAGGCCGCGCGGGTTGATGCCAGGGTTCTCGTAGAAGCTGCGGTCCTCCAGGGCGACGGTGGCTTCCTTCAGATAGGGGGAAATCTGATCGAGCGTGACGTAGGTACGGTCGCCGCGGTAGGGACGGGGGTCAATGGCCTCGTAGAGCAGGTGCTGCCCCGTGCGGTCCCATATCCTGACCGTCTCAAAGCTGACCTGCTCCGTTTCGATGGCTTCGGCATCGGGCAAGTCCTGGGCGAAGTAGGCATACACACCGCCCACCGCTCCCGCTGTCATCGCCACCAACAGGCCAGTGATCAACAAGGTGAGCAGAAGGCAGCCTCCGCCCAGCCACAGCAGGCAGCCGGCGATGCCTGGCCCTTGATTGGCCGCCCGACGGCGCTGCCGCCAGGAGGTGATGCGTTGTTCGCGTCGGTTCATAGTCAGTACTTGCGGGCAGAAGGAAAATGATCTCCTTGTGCTGTTCCCTCCCACGCCATCCATGTTAGCAGAGAAGCAACGAAAAGGCAAATCGTTTGTCGTCTTCCTTCATGCGACAACCGCACTTCGTTTCATTTCGCTGATTGAGCGGGACGACGAGCATCTGTTTGAGTCAGTTCAGCCCACCAAAGTGTCACCAGAGCATCAGCGGCGAGCAGTTCGCTGGGTGATTTGGTGCAAATGCGGCTGTTGGTGCCAGTTGCCTATCCGGACAAGTGTGGTATAATGGATTCGAAAGGCTGGGATGGCGCAGCAAATCCCCGGGAAGCCCCCGTCTACAAAGAGGAAGGGAGGAGATACCTATGACCATCCATTTGTACCTATCAATGATGCCCGAAGCGCTGATCGCCTCAATGCTAACTCCCGAGGAGTTCGGGGTCTACTATGCAGTTGGGACCAAGAAGAAAGCACGCGGGCAGGCCATCTTCTTTGAGATAGCCCCGAATTTCAAGAGCGACTTCCTGCGCATCGAGGAGGGCATGCGGCGTTGTGTGCCCCACGACGATGGAAGCCCGAAACGCTCGATCTACATCTCCGTCTATCGCGTGCTGGAGCATGTCCCCTTAGATGTCATTCAAAGGCTCTATCTCGTAACCCAGGATGGGCGGGTGCTGGGCCTGGAAGCGCGCGAAGAAATCCCTGAAGACTCGGCGGGATTGCATCTCTATCAGGAGATTGCGCCTGTGCACCCCTTTGTGGTCAGCACCCTGGGCCCACGCGAATTCTACGAGCTCATTGTCAAGAACCCGGTCACTCTTCTCTCCCTGCCGGCAATCTGTTTCGTAGAGCTACGGCTGGGCGAATTGGCCGAGGACCCCAAGTACGGCGCTGTGCGGGACCTGCCCTATTCCAGCATTGAGCATCTGCGTCAGTGCCTGGTGGATTTGAGCACCAAGACCGTTCACACCAAAATGGTTGACCGCATCCATCCGGCCTCGTTTCCATACCGCATGATAAAAAGCGGCATCTTCGTGGGAAACGCAGAACGGCTCCTCTACTTCCCTCTGCCATCGCAGGAGGAATTGCGCGCCAAACACTATCGCTGGTGGCGTTCCGCTAATATGTAAAACCGTGAAACGACTCCCCCGAAAAAACCCGGAATCGTCAGCGGATTGAGCAGATTAAGCTGATTTTGTTTCATTCTCGTCCGCTTCATCTGCTTATGCTTAATCCGCTGATGGCTTTGCCCTTTTTTCAGTAGAGTCGTTTTACGCTTTTACGTTTCACAGTGCAACAGGAGAAACAGCAATGCCAACGTCTCAGCTCTGGATTCTCGTCACCCTTTTTGCAGGCGCCGTTTCCGTCGCCATAGCGGCCTGGCTATATGGTTGGGTCTACCGGCAAAATGCCGGAACTAAGAGAGCTCAGGAGGTAGCGTCCTGGATTCGAGAAGGAGCGACGTCCTACCTGCGTCGCTTCTACCTGGCTCTCATCCGCGTCGCCGTTGGGATGGGCGTTATTATTGCCATCGTGTTCAGCTTCGACATAGGGCGACTGGGCACGGAGGCGATAAGTATCGATCCGCTGCGAGGCGGTGGGATGGCTCTGGCTTTTGTGACCGGTGCGATATGTTCTGTCGTCGCCGGATACATGGGCATGTCAGTCGCCGTGGCCGCCAATGTGCGCAGCGCGACAGCGGCCAACGAGAGCATCAACCGGGCCTTCAAGGTGGCTTTTTATGCCGGCTCGGTGATGGGGCTGGCCATGGTGGGCCTGGCAGCCATCGGTATGAGCACGATTTACCTCCTTACCGGCGACCCCGAGATCCTCCTCGGCTTCAGCCTGGGCGCATCGACGCTGGCCTTGCTAGCCAAAGCGGGCGGCGGAATCTACACCAAGACAGCCGATATCGCGGCCGACCTGGTGGGCAAGGTCGAAATCGGCATCCCCGAGGATGACCCCCGCAACCCGGCGGTGATCGCCGATCTCGTGGGTGATAACGTCGGCGATGTGGCCGGCATGGGGGCGGACATCTTCGATAGCTATGTGGCCAGCACGGTCGCCGCTATGTTGTTGGGCGTCTCACTTTTTGGCAATGACATCGCTCTGCAAGCTAAGTACACCGTGTTTCCTCTAATCCTGTGCACGCTGGGCATCGTCGCCTCGCTCATCGGCATCCGCTTCGTGCGCGTGGGCGAGAACGGCAAGCCGGGCCAGGCTCTCAACAGAGGGACGATCATCACCTGCGGCATCTTTGCCCTGCTGGCTGTTACCGTCGTGTTGCTGGGCGACTATAACCTCGGCGTGCTGTGGGCCACGCTGGCCGGACTCGCCACCGGCGTCGTCCTCGGCTTTACGTCCGATTACTTCACCTCTGCGGAGCACCACCCGGTGATCGAGACGGCCCGCGTTTCCGGCTCTGGTGCGGCCATCAACATCATCACCGGCTTCAGTTACGGGCTGACCAGCATCGTCCCCTCGATCATCGGCATTGTCCTGGCAATGCTGCTCTCCTATTACCTGGCGGATTGGTCTGGGATGAGCGGCGTCTACGGCGTAGGTATCAGCGCCGTGGGGATGTTGGCTGTCAGTGGGATGATCGTCTCCTCCGACGCTTACGGCCCCATCGTGGACAACGCGCGGGGCATCTCCGAAATGTCGGGGATGTCACAGCAGGTCATTGACACGGCCGACGTGCTCGACGCGGCCGGCAACACGGCCAAAGCCATCACCAAGGGGTTTGCCATCGGCGCTGCCGCTCTTACCGTTCTGGCACTCTTTACAGCATACGCGGAGGTGGTGGAGGCCAGAGGTGTGGAACTGATCATCAGCTTGCGAGATCCGCTGGTTGTCGTGGGCGTGTTGCTGGGGGCGGCGACGCCGCCATTGTTCAGTGCCCTCACCATGCTCTCGGTCACGGACAACGCCTTCAAGATGATTGAGGAGATCCGCCGGCAGTTCCGTGAACATCCAGGCATCCTGGCAGGCACCGAAAAGCCCGATTATACGACCTGCGTGAGCCTGGCCGCCCAGGGTGCAATGATGTCTCTGGTGTTGCCGGTTTTCCTGGCTGTCGTTCTCCCTATCCTGATTGGCTTCGTTCTCGGCCCCGGGGCCCTGGGCGGTTTCCTGGGGGGGAGCATCTTCACCGGCATCATTTTCGCCCTGCTGATGTCCAATGCTGGCGGGTTGTGGGATAATGCCAAGAAGTTCATCGAATCCGGCGAGCACGGCGGGACTGGCTCCGACGCGCACAAGGCCAGCGTTGTGGGAGATACCGTCGGTGACCCCTTCAAAGATACAGCCGGTCCCTCCCTCAACACGCTCCTCTCCGTGATGTCTGTGACGGCTACCCTGTTCGCTCCGGTCATCGCTGCTTTACATGCATTCTAAGATTTGCTTTACGCTTTTCCCAGGTGCCCTGGCTATCCGTGCTGGGCACTGTGATCGGCGAGGGCACATAGTGGGCGGAAAACAGTAGAGATCTCTCGCAACAGGTAGCAGGCCAATCCCTTTTGCAAAACAGCATTGGCCGTCTTGCTGTCAAAACAGTACAGTGATCGAGCGTCATTGTCCCATCTGAGACGACAGAATCTGTCGGGTCGGGGCAGTGACGCCCCTGCTTGTGGTGCCGAATCACTAAGTTGCCGTCGGTTGTGTAAAACCGAAATGAGGAGTATAATGTGAGGCAATGATTACCAGGGCTTTGATCATCGGGGCTGGAATCGCCGGTATCCAGGCTGCGCTGGACATCGCCAACAGCGGCTACGAGGTGGTGCTGGTCGAGCGACTGCCGTCCATCGGCGGGCACATGGCCCAGCTTTCGGAGACCTTCCCCACGCTGGACTGTGCCCAGTGTATCTTCACCCCGCGCACCGTCGAGGTCGGCCACCACGAAAACATTCGGATGTACACCTACAGCGAGGTGGAGGCGGTCGAAGGCACAGTCGGCGATTTCCGCCTGCGCATCCGCCGCAAGGCAGCTTACGTGGATTGGGATGCCTGCACCGGCTGCGG
>DFBV01000237.1:4386-6635 GCA_002366755.1 Anaerolineales bacterium UBA3071 | reverse complement strand
AACATGCCCGTGACCAAGGAAACTATCCTCATCGTGGACGACGAACCGAACATCCTGGAGCTGGCGCGGATGTACCTGGAGGCGGAGGGGTACCGGGTAGTCACCGCCGCCGATGGCAAGGAGGCACTGGTCCAGGCGGAGGCAGCCCACCCTGCGCTGGTGGTGCTCGACCTGATGCTGCCGGAACTGGACGGTTGGGACGTATGCCGCCGCCTGCGGGCAGAGTCGGACCTGCCCATCATCATGCTCACCGCTCGCTCCGACGATGTGGACAAGATCGTCGGGCTGGAGCTAGGAGCCGACGACTATCTGACCAAACCCTTCAACCCCCGTGAGCTGGTGGCCCGTGTGCGGGCTGTACTCCGCCGTGCTACGCCCACAGCCAAGGCAGACCGCCCCCTCACCCTGGGACATTTGACCATTGACCCCGCCAGACGCGAAGCGACCGTCGCCGGCCAGCCCGCGCGGCTGCGCAGCAAGGAGTTCGACCTCCTTCACACCCTCATGCAACATCGCGGCATGGTCCTCACCCGCGATCAATTGCTCGATCTGGCCTGGGGCTACGACTTCTACGGCGAAAGCCGCACTGTGGACGTGCACATCGGGCAATTGCGCCCCAAGCTGAAGGGGAGCGGTGTGCACATTGAGACAGTGCGCGGGGTCGGATACAAGCTCATCGTCAACGCTTGACGCTAGCTGATGAGAGGGAGTTGCACTCCCGATCAGGGCTCGGAGTACAACTCCTCGCCATCACAGGATATGATGACATGTTCACCACATTGCGCTCTCGACTGATCGCTTCCTACGCCCTGATCATCTTCGTGACCCTGATCATCGCTGCGGCCACGCTGCCTGTATTGCTGCGCGACTATCAAGACCAGGTCACCTGGGCGCGCCTGGACGACCAACTGACACTCAGTACCCGCGCCGTGGTGAACCTCTGGCGGCAGAACCTCACAGCAGCGGACATCCTGGCCCGACTGCCCGAGGATGCCGCTGGCCCCGGAGGACGGTTGTTGCTGCTCGATTCCAACGGACTGGTGCTGGCGGACACACGGAGGACTCTGGTGGGCCAGCAGATCCCGCAGACGACACGCCGCCGCTGGCCAGGCACGCAGCGCTTCTTCGGCGACTTCCGCACCCCCCTGGGGCAACGCATGCTCTACGTGGCCTTGCCCTTGCTGTCCCGTCTCGCCCCACAACGCTCGCCTATCCTGGCCCAAATCGCCCCCGCGGGCGGGCTGCGGTCCCTGGCCGACCTGGGGAGAAGGCTGCTCATCGCTGGCGGAGTGGCGCTAGGGCTAGGTCTTCTGCTGGCGCTGCTGCTGGGCCGCTCCATCGGGCATCCCCTGGCACGCATCACGCAGGCCACAGAAGAGATCGCCCGCGGCAACCTGGATCACCGCCTGGAGGTCGAGGGCCCTGACGAGGTGCGCAGACTGGCCGCGAGCTTCAACACCATGGCCCAAGAGGTGAAAACTTCCCGCCAGGCGCAGCGGGACTTCGTGGCCAACGTCTCCCATGACCTGAAGACGCCGCTGACCTCTATCCAGGGTTTCTCGCAGGCGCTGCTCGACGGCACGGCAGCGGACACCGCGGCGCGGCGCCAGGCTACCCAAGTCATCCACGACGAGGCGGCACACATGAACCGGTTAGTGGAGCAGTTGTTGGAACTGGCCCGCTGGGACGCCGGACAAATCGCCCTTGCCCAAGAGGCAGTGGACCTGGCGCAACTGCTGAGCACCTGCGCGAACCGGATGCAGTGGCAAGCGCAGGAGAGGGGGGTAACGCTGACAGTGGAGACGAAGCCGGTGCCACCGCTGCGGGGCGACGCCGACCGTTTAGTTCAGGTTTTCACCAACCTGCTGGACAACGCGCTGACGCACACGCCGGCCGGTGGCTCGGTGACCGTGGTTGCAGAGGGCGTGGAGGGGACCGATGGGCAGCCGGAGGTGGAGGTTAGCGTGACCGACACGGGGACGGGCATTCGGGCCGAGGAATTGCATCGCATCTTCGAACGCTTCTACCGCGTGGACAAAGCGAGGGCGGGCAGCCGCCGCGGCGCGGGGCTGGGGTTGGCCATCGTCAAGGAAATCGTGGAGGCGCACGGCGGTCGGGTCTGGGCCGAGAGTCTCGTCGGCCTGGGCACCCGATTCATTGTGCGGTTGCCGACCGGGCGATAGAAAGCTCAGTCGTAACTACCCAACCTGGCTCAGGTACAACGCACTTCGGTTGTGGAATCAAGCTAT
>DFBV01000237.1:0-4327 GCA_002366755.1 Anaerolineales bacterium UBA3071 | reverse complement strand
TACGGTCCCGAGATGAAGAAAGGCTTGCCCTCTTCGCCGCCCAGAGGGACCTCCACATCGCAGGCCTGGGGATCTGCATCACGAAGCAGAATGGCCGCATCGCGGTAGTCGGGGTCCGGAGTGAAGCCCAACTGGCTGGCATAGGCGATGCCCTCGCGGATGATTTTGGCCACCAGGTTCAGATCGGCAGGGACCATCGTCTGGTGCTGCAGCACGCCCTCCCGCAGCTTCCGTTCGTATTCCCGCACCGAACCGAAGAGGCTGGCGAAAGCGCTCTTGACGCCCAGGCAACCGAGGTCTACCAGAAAGGTCCCGGTGGCGACTTCGCCCCAGGGCGAGCGACGCGCCACCAGAATCTGCACGGTTTGTCCTTCCTCTTGCCAACCCTGGGTCACAAGGCACTCGTGCAACGGCCAACCCGCCGCTACTCTGAGCAGATGATGCGGGCTCAAGCGCATTTTCGCGGCCTGAGACTTCCTTTTCTGCTTGCGTTTGGCCGCCTTGCGCCGCAGGGCCTTCTGTCGCCGTTTGACGTCTCTGGACATCGTTTCCTCCCCGTCATTCTTATGGAACGCAGACCACGCTGACCCACACTGATCTTCGCTGATCTTGCACACACCGGCGTGCATCTGGCATCTATTCTATCACAGACCAGCGCGAATGCCAAGCTCTACAAGAAGGGACAACCCATGGACACCGACCAATTCATCGAACAAGCCGAAGCGTTTCTGACCGAGATCGAGCGCGAGTTCTACCTCGTCGGCTCGGGCCGCAAGGAGCAACTGGAGATCGCTTCCATCTTCGATCGCTACCCCGACCTCTTCAGCCACCAGACGGTGGAGGCACGCTTGAGGGAACGGGCGCAGGCCGCTGAACCTGTCGCCGCCCGCTACCTGGCCACATTCGCCGCCGACGGCTACATGGAGAACACAGTCAAAGCGATCAGCGAGGAGATCACCAACCGGGAGCTGGCGGCCACGGTGGAATGGGACGGCGAGGAGCTGCCCTACCGCCAGGTGCGCACCGTGCTGGCCCAGGAGCCGGATCAGGCCCGTCGCCACGATCTGCACCACCGCCAGTTGGCCGTCACCGCACAGCAGCACGACAAACGGGCCGAGCGCCTCCGCCGCCTGCACCAGGAGGCCACCTCCCTGGGCTTCGAAAGCTATGCCACCCTCTACGAAACGCTGAAGGGGCTGCAACTGCCCATGCTGGCCGAGGCCATGAGCCAGCTACTGTCAGACACCGAGGCGGCCTACGCGCAGGGGCTGGAGAATGCGTTGACCGGTGCCAGGGTAGACCCTGACGTCGCCGACGTCTCGGACATCATCTACTGCTTTCGCGCCCCCCAGTTCGATCCCTGCTTCCCCGCCGACGAGATGGTGCGCGGCCTGCACCGCACCATGGCCGGGATGGGGTTGGTGCGGGGCGATGACTTCGGCTTTGTCCTGGACATTGAACAGCGGCCCAAGAAATCGCCGCGGGCCTTCTGCTCGCCCGTGCTGGTGCCCGAAGAGGTCTACCTGGTGATCAAGCCCCAGGGCGGCAGCGACGACTACGACAGCTTCTTCCACGAGGCCGGGCACGCCACGCATTACAGCCGCATCGCGCCCGACGCACCCTGGCCGCTGCGCTGCCTGGGCGATACGGACATCACCGAGAGCTACGCCTTCCTGTTCCACTACCTGGTACACAACACCCGCTGGCTGCGGGACGTGCTGGGCATCCCGCTGCAAACAGCCGAGGAGTTCCGCCGCTTCGCGCTCTTCAAGAAGCTCTGGTTCCTGCGCCGCTACGCAGCCAAGCTGCACTACGAGCTGACGCTGCACGGCGGCGATCCGGCAGAGACCTGCGACGCCTACGTGCCCACCCTCACGGAAGCATTGCAGGTGGATATCGCTCCTGAGAACAGCCTGGCCGACGTGGACGATGGGTTCTACGTCGCCCAGTACCTGCGGGCCTGGATCTTCGAGGCCATGCTGCGGCGCTTCCTGGAGGAAGAGCTCGGCGAGGCGTGGTGGACCAACCGCGAAACAGGCTGGTTCCTGCGGGACTGGTGGTGGCAAGGACAAACGCTGCCACTCTCCGCCCTGGCGCGGGGGATCGGCTACGAGGGACTCGACGCCCGCCCGCTGGTGGAGGAACTGCTAGGCCTGTGGTAGCCAGTCAGCCGATGGAGCGGATGGAGCGGATGGAGCCGATGGAGCCGATGGGAGTTCATGCGCTTTGTCGATCCTGTCTGTTTCCTTCCGCTTCTTCCGCTTTTCCGCTGACAGTCAGCCGATGGAGCCGATGTTCAGAAGCACTTTGGCATTCATTCGCAGACTCCTCGGGTTTCGCCTGACGAGGCAGGGGGGGCTGGATCGTGCCGCGTCAACTTCCCGCGGCCATATCACTCTCCTGGTGGGGATAGACCAGGACCTTGAGGGACTGTTTGTCTATCATCAAATCCAGCCCTTCATGGATGTTTTCGAGGGATACCCGATGAGTGATGATCGCTTCTGCGTCAATCTTCCCTTCGGCCATGAGACGAAGCCCTTTGGCCACGTGCTCTGGGCGCGAGTCGGAAGACCCCACCACGCGCAGCTCGCCGTAGTGGAGGATGCGGCTGTTGAAGGTGATGTCCGGGTCATCTTTGGGCAGGCTGGCGAACAGGCTGATCCCCCCTCCCTTGCGCGCCAGGTGGATGGACAGTTCGTGAGCCTCCCGCGTCGGTCCGGCGACGATCACGACGTCCGCGCCCAATCCACTCGTTCGTTCCTTCACAATCGACGCCACATCTTCATGGGCGCCATCAATCACGACGACATCCCGAAGCCTGCGCCGCAGTAGCGACAACCTCGGCTCCGATCGCTGCGAGATCATCACCTCCTCCGCTCCCAGAGCCTTGGCCAGTTCCGCGTGCAGAGCACCCAGCGGGCCGCCGCCGAGAACTATCACCCTGTCCCCAGCCTTGACTCCCACAAGCTCCTGGGCGTTGATGGCGCAACTCAACGGTTCGCTCAGGGCGGCGGCTTCGTCCGAAACAGCGTCGGGGACCTTGAGCACATTGCCGCCGGCCAGGGCCAGCGGGGGAATGGCCAACCGCTCAGCAAAGGCACCGTCGTAATCGTAGCTGATGGGTTTGGCGTTAGGACACATGTTGCCCAGGCCGAGATCGCAGTACGGGCAGTCCCCACAAGCGAGGGTCGTGGCCAGAGTGATCCGTTCACCCTCGGCAAAGCCCTCCACGTCCGAACCGACGTGGACGATGTGCCCCACCATCTCGTGGCCGATGATGCGCGGGGGATGACAACGGGGGTTGCCGATGGTGGCCAGTTTCTTATCCGTGCCGCAGATGGCACAGTAGCGAACCTCAGCGATCAGATTGTCCCTGGTCGGCAGCGGTTCGGGACGACCCTCTACTCGGATGTCGCCAGGCCCATAATAGACGACTGCTTTCATGATATCCTGTACTCCGTCAGACAGATTCGGGGCAGATCTGCTCCATGGGCATTGTACCACGGATCGCGGCCCGGGGCAACGTGCTGGCGGTTCTTGCCGAGTATTTGCCTGGTTCTACCACTGCTGTTATACTGTTCCTATCTGCACAATACCTTCCCCCCACCCTGGCGACGCCAGCGTTCGCCGCTACTCTGCAAAGGAGGCCAGCAATGAACCAGAAGTTGGACTACCGGAAGACCTTCCTCATCGGCTTCGGCTTTTTGGGCACCAGCATCATGTGGGCGCTCTACAATACCTACGTCCCCATCTACCTCCAGGCCGGCAATCCGGCCTTCGACTCGCAACTGGCCGTGCAAACCTTCGGCTTCGGCCTGAGCGCCACGCTCACCGGCTTCATCATGACGCTGGACAACATCGCCGCCTTCTTCATCCAGCCCATCATGGGGGCCATCAGCGACCGCACCTACACTCGCATTGGCCGCCGCATGCCCTACATCCTGATCTTCGCCCCCATCGCCGTGCTGGCCTTCGTGCTCATTCCCCTGGTCCCCCAGATGATCCCGGCGAGCTTGAACGGGCAGGTGGGCCAGCTCGGCGGGCTGCTCGCCCTTTTCATCGCCGCTCTGGGCGTGATGCTGCTGGCCATGGCCGTGTTCCGCACCCCGGTCATCGCCCTGATGCCCGACCTGACCCCCTCGCCGCTCCGTTCCAAGGCCAACGGGGTGATCAACCTGATGGGCGGACTGGGCGGGGTGCTGGCCTGCCTGGGCGGCGGTCTGCTCTACAAAATCCTCCGGCCGCTGCCCTCCTGGGTCGGAGGGGCGATCACCCTCATCGCCGTGGCCATCCTCTTCTGGAAAGTCAAGGAGCCCAGGAAACTGGT
>DFBV01000201.1:2723-3810 GCA_002366755.1 Anaerolineales bacterium UBA3071 | reverse complement strand
TCTTGAGAGACACCTCAAGGATCTCCGTGCCCTCTGTGCCTCCGTGGCGAGTTAAGGGAGATGACATTGGAACGATTGCAGAAGGTCTTGGCTCAGGCTGGGCTTGGCTCCCGACGGGCCTGCGAGGAGCCGATCCGGCAGGGCCGCGTGCGGGTGGATGGCCAGGTAGCCACGCTGGGCTGCAAGGTCGATCCGCGAACGGCCAGGATCACCGTGGACGGCAAACCGCTGCCCTTGGCAGAGGCCAAGCGCTACATCGCCTTGCACAAGCCTCCCGGTATCCTCTCGGTGATGCAGGACGAGCGGGGCCGCCCGGCGCTGTCCGCTCTGGTGCCGCTGGAGGAGCGGCTCTACCCTGTGGGGCGGCTGGACTTGGACAGCGAGGGGTTGGTGCTGCTCACCAACGACGGCGAGTTGGCTCATCGGCTGACCCATCCCCGCTACAGCCATGGCAAGGAGTATCTGGTTCTGGTGAGGGGCAAGCCAGATCATAGCGCGCTAGACCGCTTGCGGAGTGGCGTGATGGTGGAAGGGAAACGCACGCGGCCTGCGCCGGTGCAGCGGCTGGCGCAACCGCCCGCTGATGTCCCCGAGCGGCCCATTGCCTCTACCCGGCCCACGACCTGGCTACGGATCACGCTGCGGGAAGGGCGCAAGCGTCAGATTCGGCACATGTGCGAGGCCGTGGGACACCCTGCACTGCGCATCATCCGCCTGAGCATCGGCCCTCTGCACTTGGCCTCGCTGCAGCCTGGCCAGTGGCGAGAGTTGACGGCCAGCGAACTGCGGGAATTGAGGAAGCTGAAGTAGTCGAGGGGCAGGGGAGGGAAATGAGGGGAACTGAAGGAGTGGGTGTTTGCAGGTGTGGGAGTGTGGGAGGGACCGCTCCTGAGCAGAAGCGATGGCCAGTTACTATCGCCATTGATGGGCCGGTGGCTTCCGGCAAGAGCACCCTCGGCGATCTGCTGGCCACGCGGTTGGGCTACCTTTACTTCGACACCGGCGTCATGTACCGCGCCGTGGCCTGGGCTGCGCTGGAGCGTGGCCTGGACCCCGAGGACGACGAGGCCGTGGCCCGGCTGGCCGA
>DFBV01000201.1:1567-2645 GCA_002366755.1 Anaerolineales bacterium UBA3071 | reverse complement strand
GTGCGCGCCGCGCTGACGCCGCAGCAGCGGCGCATCGCTTTGGAGAGCGGAGGGGTCGTCATGGTCGGACGGGACATCGGCACAGTGGTCCTGCCCGACGCTGATCTCAAGATCTACCTCGACGCCGTCCCGGAGGAACGGTCCAGGCGTCGCTACCAGGAGATGGTGGCACGAGGCCAGCCGGCGGACTACGAGCAGGTGCTGGCCTCGTTGCGCCGCCGCGACGCCTACGACTCTGGACGGGAAGCGGCGCCGCTGCGCCCCGCCGAGGATGCGCTGATCCTCGATAGCACCGATATGACTATCGAGCAGGTGCTGGAGCGGGCGATGGCTCTGGTAGTCGATTGGTCTCGTTCGTCGCTCAGTCGCCTGGTCGGTCAGTCCTGTTCGTCGCCAGATTACTCCACTACGCGAACGGTTCGACCAACTGACTACGCCACTAAGCGACCAATCTGACTACGCGACTTCCTTTGTCGCCTTGTCTCAGAGGGAGGAGGGAGAGTATGTCCAACTGGCGACCGGTACTGGAGCCCGTGCTGCGCTTTGTGATCCGGCTGCTTCTGCGGGTGGAGACCGAGGGCCTGGAGCGGATGCCGCGGCAGGGGCCGCTGATTCTGATGTACAACCACATCCATCTCGTTGACCCGTTGGTGCTGCTGGCGCTGATGCCCCGCTACGCGGTGGCCATTGGCAAGGTGGAGATCTTCAGTTGGCCGGTCATTGGGCCCTTGGTGCGCCGCTACCCGACCATTCCCGTGCGCCGCGGCGAGTTGGACATGACCGCCGTGCGACAATCGCTGTCCGTGCTCCAAGGGGACCATGTGCTGATCATCGCCCCTGAGGGGACGCGCAGCCGCACCGGCAGGCTGCAGCGGGTGAAGCGGGGCATAATCTTCCTGGCGCAGCAGTGCAACCCACTGATCCTGCCGGTGGCCGTGACGGGCACGCCGTATTTCCCTGCGGGACTGAAGCGGCTGCGGCGGGTGCCCATCCGCTGCCGCTTCGGGCGAGCTTTTCGCTTCCGCTGGCCCGAGGGGCGGCTGAAGCGGGAAGTGATGGAGCAGATGTCCGACGAGGC
>DFBV01000201.1:0-1427 GCA_002366755.1 Anaerolineales bacterium UBA3071 | reverse complement strand
AGCCTCTGTTGGTTCTTGGCCTAACGTTGAGCTCAGCCGCCATGCGGGTCTAGCGCGAGAGCATTCGCTAGAAATCACCGCCGCTGACCAAGTCGCCGCCGATGTGCGCACGGGATAGCGTGGTTGGCTGCAGCGGGGGTTAGCCGCCCGCCAAACCGGAGTGATTTGCTGAGAACCAACGCTGGTTGCTGTCAAAACTCCTCCAGATCAAACTTGCGCTCGACTTTCACAGACTTGCCCGATGTTGCGCCAGTGAAGGTGGCTATCACCGTTGCTTTTCCATCCGAAGTCAACTTCTTTTTCAGCAAATGGAAATAGACGACTTGATTGGGTTCGAGAAAGTCATACTTGTAGTGATGCTTCCACATTCGGGGGTCTTCTCTTGGGAAGAAGTCTGTAATCACTTTCGTTTGTGGATCGCCAGCGCTGTCTTGGTAGACGATTTTCACAACGAGGTCCTTTGCCACCTCTGGGCCTGCATACAGCATCTTCGCTGCATTGTATGGTGGATTCCGATGAGGGTAAACAACAAGTGAATGCTCACCAATTCCTGCATTTGACTGCTGCGCATCACGTTGACTCGCCAGGATTTTCTGGAAGAGCTCCACAATCTCGTTGAGAGCGGCCAGTGCTCCTAGTACACCGACAAGCGATGCAACGAATAGTACAAGCGCGGAGTTCACAGATGAAGGGAGAATCGGTTGTACGAAATCGCTTATGAGAAAGACTGTCAAAGTGATCAACGATATGACCAGCAGAACAATGCCAAAGATGCCCCTCTTAGTCATCTTGAAATACCTTCTTGTAGTATCTGTGTGCAGACGCCAATGAGCAGGCGGCTAGCATATACTTCTACCGAATTCTTCCGAATAAAACGCCCACTTGGATGATAATGCAGAAACCTTCCGTATAAGCATCCCCCTGAGGGACTAAATGCGGAAGTCGCCGATCCACTCGATCATGGACAGAATTGTACCACGACCTCGCCTTTGTGTGCAAACACACCTGAAGTTCCGTGAGGCTCCGGACCCATTGTCATGACACAACGCCCGAAACGACTTCTCGACCAGGCCTGCACTGAGCTGTGCCGAACTGTGAGCGATGCCACCCAGCTCAGGCACTATGCCCACTGCATCAAACAAGCCAGCGTCTGTTGAATCATGAAAAGCCCCTTTCGCACAGCGGCGAAAGGGGCTTTTGTTGTTGTGGTTGACACCGGATGTGCCGATAGAGCCTCTGTTGGTTCTTGGCCTAACGGCTGCGAGCTAAGCCGCCGCCGGGTTTCGCAGTAACACCACCCACGACACGAAACGCCGCAAAGACGAAAACCGGCAACTTGAAGATACTCGATTGGGCGGCCGGCTGAAGCGGCGAGTGGTTAGCCGGCGCCAGTCAGGTGCATTTGAGACCCATGTGAACGTCACGGC
>DFBV01000199.1 GCA_002366755.1 Anaerolineales bacterium UBA3071 | reverse complement strand
TGGTGGTCATCAGGGCTTTCTCGACGCCGAACTTCTCGGAAAGCACCTTCATCACCGGGGCGATGCAGTTGGTGGTGCAAGAGGCATTGGAGATGATGTGGTGCTTGTCCGGGTCGTACTGATCCTCGTTCACCCCCAGGACGATGGTGATGTCGGGGCCCTTGGCCGGGGCGGAGATGACCACCTTCTTAGCTCCCGCCTCCAGGTGCTTGGCCGCCTTCTCCCTCTCCCTGAAGATGCCGGTTGATTCGAGGACGTAATCCACCCCCAGTTCGCCCCAGGGAAGCTGCGCCGGATCGCGCTCGCACACGAATCTGGTCTCCCTGCCATTGACCACCAGGG
This sequence comes from Anaerolineales bacterium UBA3071, assembly GCA_002366755.1. Lineage (GTDB taxonomy): Bacteria > Chloroflexota > Anaerolineae > UBA3071 > UBA3071 > UBA3071. Next base: position 23,883 of record DFBV01000199.1, on the reverse strand, counting down.
TATTGTCCTTCACCTCCACCGTGCCCGGGAAGCGGCCGTAGTTGGAGTCATACTTGAGGAGGTGAGCCATGGTGGGCAGATCGCCGATGTCGTTGACCGCCACCACTTCCATCTCCTCGGGGTAGTAGTCCAGCATAGCCTTGAAAGACTGCCGCCCGATCCTCCCGAAACCGTTGATACCGACTTTGACTGTCATTTGACTCCTCCTTCGTTGAGTTGTTACAAAATGTCACGCTGCGATATTATATCATATCTTTTCTCTGAAGGCAAGCTTGCTCGTTGCGACCAAAAAGAGCCCAAAATGAACCTCTGGCCTAGGCCTTCAAGAACTGCACAGCGTCGAGCACAAAGATCACCGCGCCGCCTACCTCTACCTCCTCGGTGGCCAGAACGTACAGCTCTCCGGATTCCATCACTGGGGGCAGAGAACCCACTTGCTGGGTACGGGTGTGGCAGTTGTCCTGGATCAAACGGACGACGTCCTCCACCTGCTCATCTTCCACGCAGGTGAAGAGCGTCACATTCTCTTTGCGCAGGAACCCTCCGGCGGTTCTAAACGTGGTGACCCTGTATCCGCTCGTGACCAGGACATCAAGCAGCGGCACGGCGTCATCTCTGTTCACAACACTGACGATGAATTTCATACAGAACCTTCCCTCAGCATCAGGAGCCCGCCATCCCGTAGGAACGCCTGCCGCGTGCGTTGCTTTGCACCTCCAACACCTCCCGGGTGATGCTCTCCTGACGGATAGAGTGGTATTGGAGTTGCAGCTTCTCCAAGCGTTCGTCCAGGTTGGAGATAGCGGCGTCCATCGTCTGTAACCGCGCTCCCTGCTCGCTGACCATTGATTCAACCAGCGCCAGGTAGACCTGCACAGCCAGGTGTTCCCATAGAAGAAAATCCTGGAGATCCTGCGGCGGCGTGCCCAGGATCAGATCCTCTGGCACGATAGCCTCACGAAACTGGGTTCTTCCCGAAAAACCAGGCTTCTGAGTGCGCCAGACGGCGGCGAGGTCAGGTGGCAGCAGGCGCACCTCAACCCTCTGATAACGACCAAATGAGACGAATTGGTTGTAGATCAGGTAGAGCGTGTTGAACGCCTTTGCCTCATAAAAATGCTTGATCCTGGTCACGATGTCGCGCGCTTCGACGAAGGAGAGAGCGTTGGTAAGCGGGAAGTGCTGCGTGTGGAGCAACCCACAGCCGGCGCGGCGGAAGAACCTTTCCCCATACCCTCCCAGAGCGATGACTTCGATCTCTCTTCCTCTCTCCCGTTCGCGCTCAATGAAATCTAGAGCGTGAGCTACCAGGCCGACGTTGAATGTGCCACACAGTCCCTGGTCGGAGGTCAAGGCAATCAGTCCCACGATCTTTTCAGCGTCGGAGGCGCCTCCCCCAAGATGATGCGCTCCTCGCGTCAGCGGTGTAGGGAAGGTCGTGGCCAGGGCAAGTTGTCGGTCCACGTCGCTGGCGTACTCTTGCGCTGATCGCAACCGCACCCGCGCCCGCCGCCAACGGATCGCCGACATGGCCCGGATGGAGCGCAACAGATGGCGAATGTCCTCCAGGCTCTGGAGACGGTGCTGAATCTCTCCGGCTACCTGCGCCATACCTGCTCCTTGAAACGCTCCAGCGCGTTCCGCAGGTCTGCCTCCAGATGGGGGTTCCAGTGACCGGTGGAGAACTCAGCCAGCAGGCCGGAGCATTGCTGTTGCAAAAACCTGAGCAAGAGGGTCTCGAAACGGCGCACTTGCTCGATTGGAACGTCGTCCAGGTATCCCTGCCCAGCGGCATAGATGACAACCACCTGGTGCGCGACTGGTATCGGCTCGTACTGAGACTGGGTCAAGATCGTGCGTACCCGCTCGCCGCGCGCCAACTGATCACGCGTTGCTTTGTCCAGTTCAGTGCCAAAGCGGGCAAAGATTTGCAGTTCGAGGAACTGGGCGATGTCCAACGCCAGGTGGCGGGAGACGGAGCGCATGGCGCTGTTCTGCGCCGCGCCGCCCACGCGGGAAACGGAGAGCCCTACGTCAATAGCCGGGCGGATGCCCTCATTGAAAAGTTGCGTGGTCAGGTAAATCTGCCCGTCGGTGATGGAGATGAGGTTGGTAGGGATGTAGGCAGCGATGTTGCCAGCCTGGGTCTCAATGATGGGCAGGGCGGTCATACTCCCCCCGCCGTACGCTGCGGAGAGACGAGCGGAGCGTTCGAGCAAGCGCGAGTGCAGGTAGAAGATATCGCCTGGATAGGCCTCGCGCCCTGCCGGTCGCTGCAGCAACAGCGAGAGTTGGCGGTAAGCGATGGCGTGTTTGGTCAGGTCATCGTAGACAATCAGCGCGTGCCGACCAGCGTACATGAATGCTTCGGCCATAGCGCAGCCAGCGTAGGGGGCCAGGTAGACCATCGAGGGCGGTTCCTCGGCACTGGTGACAACGACCGTGGTGTAGTCCAGTGCGCCGTGTTCACGAAACGTCTTCATAATCTGCGCCACGGTGGACATCTTCTGCCCGATGCAGACGTAGATGCAGTAGACGGACTGGTCGCGCTGGTTGATGACCGTGTCAACGGCGATGGCGGTCTTGCCAATCTGCCGGTCGCCGATAATCAACTCACGCTGCCCGCGTCCCAGCGGGATGACCGAGTCAATGGCCTTGATGCCGGTCTGCAGCGGTTCGCTGACCGGCGCACGCCGGATGAAGGTGGGCGCCCGGCAGTCTATGGGGCGGCGCACAATCTTCTCTGTCGCCTCCAGCGGCCCCAGGTCATCAATGGGTTGGCCCAGAGCATTGACCACGCGCCCCAACAGTGGTTCGCCCACCGGCACGTCAATCACCCGCCCTGTCCCTTTCACGATGTCGCCGGCGTAGATGTCCTCGTCAGCCCCCAACACCACACAGCCTACGTAGTTGTGGTCGAGGTCCAATGCCAGGCCGTAGGTGCCATCAGGGAACAGGATCAGCTCATCCACCATCACACCGCGCAGACCAGAGACGATAGCCACTCCATCGCCCACCTGTTTAGCCGAGCCCACGCTCTGCACCGACAAGCGGTAGCGGCACTGGTCAATCAGCCCCCGCAAGGCCGAGAGATGATACGCGGTCTCGAGATCGTGCGCAAGTTCGACCTGGCGGAGTTGGTAGCGCTGCTCATCGCCCAGACGGGCGATGAGGTTGAGCAGGTCGGCTGTGTGTAATGAAGAGGATGCAGCAAGCTTACTCAATTGCTTCCTCGTACCGGCTGCGCAGTTGCTGGAGTTGCCCTTGCAGGCTGCCGTCAATCAGCATATCGCCGAGGCGCACCATCGCGCCGGCAATCAGACTGGCATCAACACGGCAGGCCAGATCAATGGGTTGGGATACCACTGTCTCCAACGTAGTCGTGATCAGCGCTTCGTCTTCCTGGGCCAGGGGACTCGCTGTGATCAACTCGGCCGAAACGGTCTCTTCGCCGCTGGTGGAGATGCGTCCTTCCAACTGCACCGAGCGCAGTTGATCCAGAAAGGCGCCCAGGTAGGCCTGATGTAGTTGCGGGTCTAGGATGTCTTCCATCATGCGCCGGGTGAGTGTAGCCACCAGTTCGCCGATCTTGCTGCGATGCAGACGCAGCGCGTCGGCGCGCTGTTGTTCGAGTTCCTCTTTTGTGCGCCCACGCATGGCCTCGATCTCCTGGTAGGCTTCCTGGAGCATCTGTTGCCGTGTTTCGTCAACGACGATGCGCGCTTCGTTCTTGAGCGCCACAATTTCCGCGTCAATGTTCTCGCGCCTTTTCTCGTACTCCAGCCTCAACACTTCGGCTTCGCGAGTGGCCTTTTCCGCCTCATCCACCGCCCTTGTCACCTGGCTCGCACGCTTGTCGAGCATCTCTTTCAGTGGCTTGAAGAGAAAGCGGGTCAGGATGTAGGCCACGATGAGGAAATTGGCGACTTGGAGAAGCAATGTGCTTGGGTTGATTTCCAGCATAATCACCTCACACGTGATCGTGCCCTCTCGGGCGAGAAGACCCCGCCCCTACCGCGTTGTAGGGGCACGGCTTCCATGTCCTCTTGGGCGAGGAGACCCCGTCTCTACTCCACTCCGACGATGTATTTGAGCATCGGGTTGGCAAAGATCAGGATCAAGATGACTGCCAACACGTAGATAGCCAGCGATTCCAACATGGCCAGAGAAAGCAGAACGATGGTGTTGATGCGGTCGCCCGCTTCGGGCTGCCGGGCGATCGCTTTCAGCCCGGCCGAGGCGACGATCATCTGTCCGATGGCGGGCACGACAATACCCACAATGACCCCCGGCCCAGTGATCAAAACCGTCACTATGATGAAGATCTTATCCCACGGCAGGTTATTCCAGTCCATTTTTCGTTCCTCCTCGTTGTGATTTGTAGGGGCGCGGTAACCACGTCCCTACTTGTGCGCTTGGACCGCTCCGCCGATATAGACGCAGGTCAGAAGCGTGAAGATGTAAGCCTGCAGCAGGCCGGTAAAGATGCTGAACAGCATCATCGGCACCGGCACAAAGAGCGGCATCACGATAAACAGGATGCTGATAATGATCTCCTCTCCCATGATGTTGCCGAACAGCCGAAAGGTGAGTGAAAAGGTGCGCGCAATCTCGCTGGCGATTTCGACGGGCAGCATCAAGAAGATCGGTTCGACATAGTGCTTCAGATAGCTCCACACGCCGCGCGTGCGAACCCCGAAATAGGGCACGCTGAAAAAGACGACCAAGGCCATGGCCAGCGGCGTGTTGATGTCCGGCGTGGGGGATTTCAGGCCGGGGAGCAAGCCAATCAGGTTCGCGGTGCCGATGAAAAAGGCCAGCGTGCCCACGATGGGTAGGAAAATCGCCGTGTCCTCGACGCCCACCATTTCGCGGATCAACTTTTCGATGGCCTCGACGATCCACTCCAGCATGTTCTGCACCAAACCCGGTCGTGGCTTGAGGTTGCGTCCGATCAAATAGGCCCCCACGCCTAGCAGGAGCATCATCGCCCAGGTGTTGACGACCGTCGAGGTTACCTCTAGCGGCCCCACGGTGAAGACCACGTGCGGCGTGATCTCTTCGGCGACGTCGGGCTCCTCGGCCTCGCCAGCCGGCACCTTCAGCAAGTTGCTGACCACGGCCAGGCCGATGACCAGGGCAATCAGGAGCACCAGGGTGCGCGGGTTACTTATTCTCTGCATGGTTCTCACTCTCCAGTAAGGAGTAGGGAGTAAGGAGTAGGTTATCGGCGGCGTTCGGTGCTGGCGATGAGACCGTTGAGGAGACGCCCAACGGTTTCCGCTTGGGTCATCAAATCGTCGTTGGATGGAATGTAGCCCAGGTCCTTTGAGAGGATGAAGAAGTACTTGAGCTCTTCCAGAGAGCCTTCTGATACGTTATAGAAGCGGATTTTGTCTTGAATCCCGCGTCGTTTGAACCCTTCCGCAACGTTAGCCGATACCGAGACGGCTGCCCGACGCATCTGTGAAACTAGCCCAAACCGCTCGTCGCCAGGAAATCCTTTCGTGACCTGGTATACCATCAGCACCAACTGATGGGATTCCCGCCAAGCCTCCAACTGCCGAAAATGCAAAATCCTCCCCATACTCCCTGCTCGCTACTCCTTACTCCTTGCTCCCTTTCGGTTCTGACTCGTCCTTGTCCAAGTCATGTTTTTTCCGGTGACGTTTCTGGAGTTGTTTCCGTGGCGGTTCGGTGTCGCTGTGCTCAATGTACATGGCGTACAGGTTGTTGAACGCCACAGCCACGCCCATAAACAGCAGTGAGAGGGTCCACGTGAACTCCTTGTCGAACACGTCGTCGAGATAGCGTCCCAGCAGCACGCCGCCCACGATGGGTACCATCAGGTTCCAGCCTAGCGTGGTCGCCTGGGCGACGAGGCGCCAAAAACTTTCGGGCCTGTCCTCCCCCCTGGAGGGGGGATTGAGGGGGGTCTCCTCCGGCTGTTGGGGCGTTGGAGGGGATCGCTCGTCGTTCATTCTTCTTCCTTTATAGGGGTTCGTAGTAGCGACTTCAGTCGCTCACCGTAGACGACTGATGAAGTTGTCACTACAAACAAATCGTTCAGATTACCGCCAGCTCCGCTGTCTCGCGCAGCGCCCGCTCCAGGGCCATACGCGCCCGCGTAAATTCGATGTGGGCTTCCTGGGCGATCTGATCCAGCCGATCACTTTGTCGCTCCAGCGCATGTTCCAGCCCCGCCAGGTCTGCGCCTTCCTCGGCAGCGGCAGTCAATAGCAACACGCGGTTTGACTCTGCCGAGCGTCGTTGCACCTCGATCGTGCCCTGGTACAGAGCTACGTAGCGGGTGTCTTCCTGGCGGCGATAGAGCATGATGCCGGCAACGATATGTGCCAAAAAGGGAGCATGGCCCGGCAGGATGCCCCACCAGCCGTCAGACAGCTGCACGCGAATCGCCTCTACATCGGTGTTCAAGATAATCTCATCGGGAGTGAGGATCTCCAACTGCATCGTCTTAGTCATGCTTTCGCTCCCGCTTACGCAAAACGCCGTTGATGTCGCCGGTCATGTAGAAAGCCTGCTCTGGGACGTCGTCCAATTCGCCGTCAATGATCATCTTGAAACCGCGCACTGTCTCTTCGAGAGGCACAAAGACCCCTGCCTGCCCGGTGAATTCCTCGGCGACGAAGAAGGGCTGGGTGAGGAAACGCTGTATCTTGCGCGCGCGCCACACCAGCAGCCGGTCCTCCTCGGCCAGTTCCTCGATGCCCAGGATGGCGATCACGTCCCGCAGTTCTCTGTAGCGGGCCAATATCTCACGCACGCGCGTCGCCACCCGATAGTGCTCCTCGCCGATGATACGCGGGTCGAGGAGGCGCGAATTCGATTCCAACGGGTCAACGGCTGGGTAAAAGCCCTGGCTGGCCAGTTGGCGCGAGAGCACCACTGTAGCGTCGAGGTGCGCAAAGGTCGAGGCGGGTGCTGGATCGGTCATGTCGTCGGCCGGTACATAGATCGCCTGAACAGAGGTGATGGCGGCCTTGGACGTAGAGACGATGCGTTCCTCTAGCGCGCCCACCTCGGTGGCCAACGTGGGCTGGTAGCCCACGGCGCTGGTCAGGCGTCCCAGCAGGGCCGACACTTCACCGCCGGCCTGGATGTAGCGAAAGATGTTGTCAACGAAGAACAATACATCCCGATGCTCAAGGTCACGAAAATATTCGGCCATGGTCAGGGCTGTGAACGCTGCTCGGAAGCGTGCCCCCGGCGGCTCGTTCATTTCCCCAAAGACCAACACAGCGTCTTTAAGCACACCTGTGCGCTTCATCTGCAGGTAGAGTTCGTTGCCCTCACGGGTGCGTTCGCCCACGCCGGCAAAGACCGAAACGCCCCGATGCTTGGCCGAGGTGTGGTGGATCATTTCCATGATCAGCAGCGTCTTGCCCACGCCGGCGCCGCCCAGCAAACCGATCTTGCCGCCGCGCACGTAAGGGGCCAGCAAATCAATGACCTTCAGCCCTGTGACGAAAACCTCCGTTGAGGGCTGCTGTTGGACGAAAGGGGGCGCCGGTTGGTGGATGCTCCGCACCTGCGTCTCACCCAGGACTGGCCCTTCGTCTATCGGCTGCCCCAACACGTTGAACACACGCCCCAGCGTCTCCCTCCCCACTGGCACCAGTATCTGAGCACCGGTGTCCTCAACCGTCATATCGCGGCGCAGCCCGGCCGTTGATTCCATCGCAATGCCACGCACCGTACGACGGTCAAGATGCTGCAGGATCTCAACGGTGACGCTGTGTTGGCTATCGCGAACGACTAACGCACTTAACAAGGCTGGCAACTCGCCACCCGCGAAAGAGACGTCTACCACCGGGCCGATGATGCGCATGATCGTGCCAAGCCTGGGTTGTGGTGTATTCCCCAGCACCGTCTGTTCTACGGCGGTGCGTCCCAGTTGCATGCTCATAGAGCTCCCGTCAGGGCAGTGTGAATGCCTCGCGCAGCGCACTGACAGCGTCGTCCAGGCGCCGAGCCTCGATTACACAAGTGATGGTCGAGAGGGATGTGCTGATGGCGCGAATGTTGATGTTGCAATCGCCCAACGCCTTACACATCCGGCTGGCGATGCCGCGCTGTTCGCGGAAATCAAGGCCAAAGAGACTTATCGACGCTACTTCAGGGTCGCTGATGACGGCTTTCCCTCCGACTTCCTCCCGTATGCGCTCGACCACCGTCAATGCCTCACTCAGGTCGTCCCGATCTACACACAGGACGATGTGATCCTCTTTCTCCAAGTCAATCAGGTGCACAATCAGTTCGACATTGACCCCCTGGTCACTCAACGCAGAGAAGAGTTTGCCGCCCACGCCTGGATGTGACGGGATGTCCATTATGCCGATCATGGCCAGATGGTCATTCTGGATCAGGCCACCAGCCTGAAGTTTGCCGTTAGTCATCGTTTCACCTCCATATCTAGCCCCCACCCCTGCCCTCCCCCACGGGAGGAGGGCTGCCCCCACCTCCCCCCTGTGGGGGGTAGAGAGGGGAACGAAGTCAAATCAATTATACCGCAGGGTGGGGAAGTTGGGTAGTTGGCTGGTCAGCGTCTGGCGGGAGTGTGCCTGACGACGAGGACGGGGCAGGGGGCGTATTCGATCACCCGCTCGGCCACGCTGCCGATGAGAACGCGCCGTGGCCCACGGCGGCCTACCTGGCCAATGACGATCAGGTCCACTCCCTGCTCGCGTGCCAGATTGGCAATCTCGCTGTGCGGGATGCCGTGCCGGACCACCTGATCGGTCTGCAGGCCCCTGTCCCGGGCCATGCGGCAAAGATAGTCCAGATAGCGCCGTCCCTTGGTCTCCAATTCCCGGTGTACCATCTCTGTGGTCTTTGAGGTGGCCCCGGCGATCTCATCCACAATGGCGCTGTCCACCACGTACACGAACGTGATCGGCACGCTGTGCGTGGCGGCTATCTGGATCGCCAGCCGGCCGGCATTGATCGAGGTCTTCGACCCATCGGTGGGGACCAGGATGTGCGTGAAAGGGCCACGTTTTTCCATCAGCAGCCTCCTCCCTCTAACCAAACTGGCGTGACGTCGGCTTGCCGCCCCCGATGTCGCGGTAGGGCTGCGCGTACTCACGCATCGCAGGGCCTACTGTTGGCTGGGCCACCCGCGACTTGATGCGCTTGAGCCGAAAAGTCTCCTCGCGCTCCCGCTCCTCCAGCGCGCTCTCGATGAAGGCGACGGTCTCTTCGTACTGGGGGATAAAGATGTATTGTAGCGCGTTGACGCGTCGCTGGGTCTTCTGCAACTCCCGCGCCAGCCGCCAGACGGTCGTCATCGTCTCGGAGAGCACTGGGATTTCGGCCAGGACGCGGCGGAAGCAGGCGACGGCTTCGTCCAGTGAGACGGTGGTGTCGCCGAGGCCGTAGGGCATCTCCGGCGGCGCACCGTGAGCCTTGACGGAGGGGATCACCACCCCCATCACGCTGCGCGGTTTCACCTCCACCTCGACGGTCTCGTTCACGGAGAGTGCCGCCCACTCCAATCGCTCCCGGCCCATCGAGAGCCGTGCCGTCTCCAGCGCACGGTAAGCCTCTGCGAGCAGTTCCCACACCCTCTCCTGAAGCGCTGCGGCGTCGTGGGCCACGTGCACCAGTTCGGTGGTCAACACCTCGCGCTTCTTGTCCAGAATCTCGTACCCCTCACGCGCCAGTTCCAATGCCTCGCGTGTGCGGAGCAGGTTGCTGCGCGTGGGGGCGATGCGTAGCCGTGCCATTCCCTGGTACCCCCCTCAGTCCCCCCCACGGGGGGGAAGGTTGTAGTACTGTGCGATTTCCTCCTCACTGACGCGGGTGAGTTCCTCGCGCGGTAGGATCGAGAGCACCCGCCAGCCGGTGTCCAGCGTCTCCTCGACGGTGCGATTTTCCGTTGTGCCCTGCCCAACAAACTCGCGCTCGAAGGCCTGGCCGGACTTCAGGTAACGCTGGTCAACCGAGGTCAACTCCTCCTCGCCGATGACTGAGGCCAGTGCGCGCACGTCGTGCACGTGGGCGTAGGAAGCGTAGAGTTGCGCCGACAGGTGGGCGTGGTCGGCCCGCGTGTGCCCCTCTCCGATGCCGTCTTTCATCAGCCGCGAAAGGGAGGGGAGGACGGCGATGGGTGGGTAGATGCCCCGCTGGAACAGTTCCCGGCTGAGCACGATCTGCCCCTCGGTGATGTAGCCAGTCAGGTCGGGCACGGGGTGGGTGATGTCGTCGTTGGGCATGGTCAGGATGGGCAACTGGGTGATGGAGCCGTTGCTGCCCTCGATGCGCCCCGTGCGCTCGTAGATTGAGGCCAGGTCGCTGTAGAGGTAGCCCGGGTAGCCCTTGCGGCTGGGCACCTCGCCCCGGATGTTGGAGATCTGCCGCAGCGCCTCGCAGTAGTTGGTCATGTCGGTGAGGACGACGAGGACATGTAGTCCACGCTCAAAGGCCAGAAACTCGGTCAGTGTCAGCGCGGCTCGCGGCGTCACCAGCCGTTCGATGGGCGGGTCGTCGGCCAGGTTGAGGAACATCGCCACGCGGGTCAGTGCGCCGCTGGCGGCGAAGGAATCGCGGAAGAACTCGGCTACATCGTGTTTGACGCCCATAGCGGCGAAGACGATGGCGAAACGTCCCCCGCCGCCGCCCCCCTCCCTCTCGCTGAGGGGGAGGGTGGCCTGGCGCACGATCTGCGCCGCCAATTGGTCGTGGGGCAGGCCGCTGCCGGAGAAGAGGGGCAACTTTTGGCCGAGCACCAGCGTGTTCATCCCATCCAGGGCCGAGATGCCGGTCTGGATGTAGTCGCGGGGATAGACGCGGGCGGTGGGGTTGATCGGCTGGCCGTTGACGTCGGCCCAGCGCTCGGCCAGCGGCTCCGGCCCGCCGTCAATAGGCACCCCCAGGCCGTCGAAGACACGGCCCAGCATCTCCGTAGATACGGGCAGCCGCATAGACCGTCCCAGGAAGCGAACGTGCGTATCCTCGATGGAGAGGCCGATGGTGCCGGCGAAGACCTCGACGACGGCAACCCCTTCGCCGACCTCCAGCACCCGCCCCCGGCGGATCCGCCCCTGCGAGTCTACGACCTCGGCCACCTCGTCGTAGCCGACGTTACCGAGCCCCGTGACGACGACGATGGGGCCTTCAACGCGGGCCACTCCCGCAACCTCTTGTCCCCCGTATTCTGCTATCTCCATCACATGTAATCCTTCTTTACCTGATCCATCTGCTCGTCCAACGCTTTCCAAATCTCGTCTATCTGTTCCACCTGCTCATTGGGCACAGTGGTCTTCATCCGCACCAGGGTGTTCACGATTGGGAGATCGTGGATCACGATGATGGGGCAGCCTTTAGCGATGATGCGCACGGAGCGCTCGTGGAAGTGAAGAATGATCTGGAGCATGCGCATCTGTTTCTCGATTGTGGCATACGAGTCCACCTCGTCGAGGGCGTTTTGTTGCAGGAAACCCTCGCGCAGCAAACGGGCCGTCTCTAGGATCAGACGCTGGTCGTCAGGCAGCGCGTCTGGGCCGACCAATTTGACGACCTGTTGCAGGCGGTTCTCGCGCTGCAAGATCTCCAGCGCCTGCTCGCGCAGCGCGTGCCAATCCTCGTGTCCCTGCTCCCGCCACCAATCGCTTACCTCGCCCACGTATTCGCTGTAACTCTCGAGCCAGTTGATCGCCGGGAAGTGACGGGCCGACGCCAGGGCCTTATCCAGCGCCCAGAAGCAGCGGATGAAGCGGCTGGTGTGCTGCGTGACCGGCTCGGAAAAGTCGCCGCCGGGCGGGCTGACCGCGCCGATGACGCTGACCGAGCCGGGGGCCCCGTTGAGCGTGGTCACGTAGCCGGCCCGTTCATAGAACTCCGCCAGGCGTGCGGCCAGATAGGCCGGATAGCCCTCCTCGGCGGGCATCTCCTCCAGGCGGCCGGAGATTTCGCGCAGTGCCTCGGCCCAGCGCGAGGTGGAATCGGCCATCAGCGCCACGTGGTAGCCCATGTCGCGATAGTACTCGGCCAGCGTGATGCCGGTGTAGATGCTGGCTTCGCGGGCGGCGACCGGCATGTTGGAGGTGTTGGCGATGAGGATGGTGCGCTCCATCAGCGGGTGGCCGCTGCGTGGGTCGGTGAGGTCGGGGAACTCCTGCAGCACCTCGGTCATTTCGTTGCCCCTCTCTCCACACCCCACGAAGATGACCACGTCCGCATCACTCCACTTGGCGATCTGGTGCTGGGCGATCGTCTTCCCGGCTCCGAATCCCCCCGGAATGGCCGCCGCGCCTCCCTTCGCCAGCGGGAAAAAAGCGTCCAACACGCGCTGGCCCGTGACAAGCAATTCGCTGGGCGGGAGGCGACGGCGATAGGGACGCGGGCGACGCACCGGCCAGCGATGGAACATCGTGAGCGCCCGTTCGCCGCTCACCCCCCTCTGTCCCCCCTCCATGGGGGAGGTAGAGGGGGGGCTTCCCCCCTCGTAGGGGGGATTGAGGGGGGTCAGGCGGGCGATGGGCTCCTCGATGGTGTACTCCCCCTCTGGAGCCACCCAGGTCAGCCTCCCCGACACGTCGGGCGGCACCATGATGCGATGTTCGATCAGCAGGGTCTCCGGCACGACGCCCAGGATGGTGCCCCCCTGAACCACGTCCCCCGCCTCGACGCGGGGCGTGAAGGCCCATTTCTGTTTGCGGTAGAGGGGCGTGGTTTTGATGCCCCGCCCGATGAAGGCGCCGCTGCGCTGTTTCAGCACGGGCAGCGGACGCTGGACGCCGTCGAAGATGGACTGCAGCAGGCCCGGCCCCAATTCCACCGAAAGCGGCATGCCAATGCCGTAGACGGGTGCGCCGGGGTGCAACCCCGACGTCTCCTCGTACACCTGGATGGTGATGATGTCCAACTCCAGGCCGATGACCTCGCCCACCAGGTGCTCGTCGCCGACCTCGACTACTTCGAGCATGCCGACTCGCTGCGAGCCTCGGGCGCGCACTACCGGGCCGTTCACCCAGATCACCCGACCGACCTGTACGCTCGTCTTGCTCATACCGTCTCTCCCATCAGAATGTGGTAGACGGGGGCACGTAGCCCATCCTGCATACTGGCCAGCCGGGTCCCCAGCGTGTTGTCGTAGCGGCGGTGCCCGTCGGGAGTCTCCAGCACGATGCCGGTGCCCCGGACGAGGGGCTCACCGATGTGCAGGCGCACGCCACCCTCCTCAGTCCCTCCTACAGGGGGGAGGGACTTCCCCAGTTCGGCCAGCACTTCGTCGCTGAGCACCCCCCGCGTCCTCTCGTCGACCCGCACCAGGACCTCCTCGGCGCCCAGGCGCTTCGCCGCTTCACGCACCAGGTGGCGGGCGATCTGCTCGTAGTCCGGCCACCCGGGGGCGGAGGCCAGTTGCTGGCGGGCGCTGGCAAAGACGCGCTCCAGCAATCGCTCACGGCGCTTCAGTTTGAGCGTCTGGGCCTCCAGTTGTGCCGTGGCCACCGCATGACTGCGCAGCGTCTCAGCTTCCTGCTGTGCTCGTTGCAGGATGACTTCGCGCTTGGCTTTAGCCTGTTCCTCCGCTTGCCGGCGGACGTCCTCGGCCTTGGCCTGAGCATCGGCCAGAATCTGCTCGCTCTCCTCTTTGGCATCGCCCAAGATGGCACGCTCGAGGGCCTGGATGTCACTGTGCTCTGGCATCATATCCTCACCCCGATAGTTCGTCGGATCACCTCGCTGAGTGGCGGCCGGTCGGGGCGCGGCCCCTCTGGCCCTGGTATCTTCACCACCAGTGGAACGGCGCTGCGTACCATGAGCATATCCACCCGCCGGCGGGCCAGGTCCGCGACGTCCTCGGTCACCAGCACGATGCCGACCTCCTCGTCGGCCAGGGCTGCGTCGAGGGCGCGGTTCAGTTCCCCGGCCGTCGTCACGATCTGGCCACGCACACCGGCGAGGGCAAAGCCCCGCACAGCGTCCTGGTTGCCAATGACCAGTAGTTTCATACTTCCCCTCTTGAGAAACCGAGTTTCTTCCGAAAAACCTGGTTTCTTACCCTTTCGTCAGCGTCCGAGGATCATAAAGGCGATGATCAGCCCATAGATGGCAATACCTTCGGCCAGGCCGACGAAGATGAGGGCGCGGCCGAAGACCTCCGGTTTCTCGGCGATAGCCCCGACGGCAGCCGACCCGGTGGTGCTTACGGCATAGGCTGCGCCCAGGGAACCCACGCCGACGGCGATGGCGGCGGCGAAGGGGGTGTATGGGTCGCTGCCCGTCTCCTGGGCCAGCCCCGCCGCCTGGACGACGTTGGGGGCGAAGAACCAGACCAGCCCCAGGCCGGCCATCATCAGCGCCAGCACCAGGTTGAAGCCACCCAGGCTGAGTACCAGTCTGCGGGTCGCCTGGGCAGGCGCATACCTCCTTCGCTTGAGCGCGAACACGATGGCCGGTATCAGTGGCATCAGCCCAGCGAGTAGAGCGATTGTGATAAGCATTACATTCCTCCTCGTTCTGTGTCCCTAGATGTAGCACAGGGGCAGTTCTTATTCCTCCCCTCTTGGGATCAGCGTCAGCGGGCGGTAGCGTACGCCGCCGCCGGAGAAAAACTTGCTGAAGAACTCGTAGTATTCCAGACGCAGCGTCTGGATGCCCACGATCAGCCCCTCGAAACCGATGACGAGCAGGTTGCCCAGCATCAGTACGATCCAGTATCCCACACCGTGCGCCGGGCTGACGCTCTCGGCCATGATGAAGACCACCATGCTCAGGGCACCGTGCGCCACGGCAAAAGCGCCCATACGGACGTAGGAGAGGGTATTGCTCAACAGACCAATGATCGTCTCGAAAAGTTCAAAGAGCGCCTGCATCAGGTAGGTGCCGAGGCCACCCTCGACGAGCGGCCGGCGCCCCTCGACCAGGTGCTCCAGCAACTCGGCGAACGTCACTGCCAGCCCGGATACGGCGGCCAGCGCGGCAAGCGGGATGGGGCTGATGGGCAGGTCACCCATAAAGGCGCTCGCCGCCAGTCCAATTAGCGACCAATAAAAGATCAGCCCGGCCAGGCCGTTGTGATCGAAGACCAAGTGTCCCCACCGGCGCGCCAGCGCCGCATTGACGATGTTACAGACCATCCCCAAGCTCAGCAGCCCGATGCCGATGGCGACGGTGGTCAGCAAGATGTCCATGACGTCCTCAATCGGTCGTATCCACAGCGGTTTGAGCACCTCTTCAAAGCCGAAGACGCTGCCGTAGAGGAAGCCGAAGATCATCGCCGTTATGCCGCAGGCGATGACCACCGCCCCCATGCCGGAGAGCCCGCGCAGCGCGCGCACTTTGCGGCTGACTAGAGCCAAGCCCAGGAGAGCCAGCACCAGCCCGTGTCCCACATCGCCGAACATGATGCCGAAGACGAGGGAAAAGGTCAGCGCCAGCACGGGCGTGGGGTCCATTTCACCGTAACGGGGATAGCCATAGTTGGTCACCAGGCCCTGGAAAGCCCTCACGATGGGGGGATTTCCGAGCGCCACCGGGATATGGCCATCCTCCTGTCGCCGGGGCATGCTCACTTCGAGCAGCACTTTATCTGAAACCTGCTCGATCTTCTGTTTCAGCGTGGGAACCTGTGACGCGGGCACCCAGCCTGCTGCCAGATATGTGTAGCGCAGCCGGTCGTAGCGGGCGATGGTCTCGACCAACGTGCGACTGGCACGCACCCGCCACAGCAGATGACGCAGACGCTGTACGTGCGCCTGGCGCAGGTAGTCAATGCTGCTCCGACATTCGGCGACGTATTGGCGTGTGCGCTCGATGCCGGACTCCAGGGCAGTGATGGCTTCGGCCGGGGTGCCACGGTACGTCTCCGGCAGTTCAAGTGGGTTAAGATAGGCGCTGCGGGCGGCCCGGCTCAGGATGTCGGCGTCGCGCTGCGTACCAAAGAGTACAACCGTCGCCAGGTGATCCTCACGTCGCAGCGTGACCAGTGCTGAAGGGATAAGTTCCAGGCTGGTCTGGAACCGCTCCAGGTTGGCGATAGGCATAGTGCCCGGGAGCGCAAAAGTGTAACGCAGGCTGCGCAACGTGTCCAGGTCCACTTCCAGGCCAGCAATGGGCTTCAACTGGCTGAGGTAACGCTGCAATTGGGTCAGTCTGCGCTGCCCCTCCTCCAGTTCCTGGACGGGCGCACGGGCCTCTCGTTCCAGGCGCTCAATGTCCATCTGTGCCGTTTCGGGCTCAACGAGATGGGGTGTTTCCGCTGGGGGCGGGCCTTCGTCTACGCCGAGCGCCTCCATCACGGCCAGGATGCGCCGCTCAAGGGCCGCGAAGGCAACCGCCCGCTCGTGCCAGTCTTCGGCCTGACGTGAGGCACGCTCACCGCCCAAGCGGCCAGCCAGCGCTGGGTGGAAGAGGCCCGAGTCGGCCAGCGCCTCGGTCACGGGCACGACGTCGCGTTCCGGCACGGCCAGTTCGATCTTGCTCATCGCTTGTGGCCGAAACATGCTTACCTCTGATCCGTCTGAGGGGGCGTGGTCGGGAGACCGGCCCCAACTGGCTGAATCTCAAGCATGGATGCAAACATCTCCATCAGGAGGTGTGAGGACTTGGCCTCGATCAACACGGTCAAGTCCCTGATCTCGTGTTCGTTCAGCAGCAGGTAGGCCGCCGGGATGCCCACGTGGAAAGGATAGCCGATGAAGGCTGCGTGGCACATTTTGACGACGTGGCGTTGGAGAGATAGTTCGAGCGCGGCCAGCCCACTCTCCCCCTCTTCCGCCCCCGAAATCAGGGGGGAGACCTCGACGTCCGGGTAGACGCCTCTCACCACCTGGGCGATGTCCGCGCCGGCGGCGATGGCGCGGATGTCCCGGTCGCGTACCTGGTAGCCAAAGGGCAGCGTGTAATTGATGACTTCTTGCTCCGAGAGATGATGATAGACGCGGTAGCGGATCGCCCACAACAGGTTGTTCACGTCGAGCACGGTGCCCACGACGCGCAACGCCTGTTCGTGGTCTGTGTCCGTGAGTTGGTTGACGCTCTGCCACACCCCGCGGCGGTAGTTCATGTCCAGCGCCACCTCCAGGGGAAACAGGTTCCTCTCGGCCCGGTAGCGCTCCAGTGCGTGGACGAGAGTCTCGTAGTAGGGAGTGTGGCGTGTGAGTTCGATTGCCCGCTCCATGTCGCCGCTCCGGACCATCTTTTCTATATCGGCGGTTGTAAGGGCGATGTATCTGGTCATCGGGTAGAGTAGGTGGCGTACCTGATCCCACGATGCGCCGGTCTCGATCCCGCGCAGGGTGGCTTTGAGGTTGTCCACCTCGTAGGTCCGCCAGAGTTGGAGCAGCAGTTGGTGGCCCGGCTCCGGCGTCAGGCGGATGAGTTTCTCGCAGACGTCGGCCAGGTGCCACCTGATCTGGTAGACGGCGCGGCGGGGAGTCAATTCCTGGCGCTCGATCTGCAGATAAGGGCTGTACACCGTCTTCGACAGGACGTTCAAAAGGGCGTCAAAGTCCTGCGCCTGGACGAGCGTGTTCCAAGTCTCTGGCGCCAGCATGGTCGAGTAGAGGGCGCGCACCGTGGCGTGGACCAGGGAGTAGGCACTGACGTCTCGCATAGACATGACACTACTCGCGTCCGGCCACCCGGTCAAGTACAAAGTTCACGGCCTGGTCCAAGTGGCGTGCCGCCAGCGTCTCCAGGCGTTGGGCCTCTGCTTCGGCCTGCGCGACTGCGCGTGATCGCTCGGCATCGGCTGCCTCCTGGCCCGCAGTGACAACCTGCGCGGCTTCCTGGCGGGCCTGGGCCAAGGTCTGCTCACGCAAGGCGGAGGCCTCTTTTTCGGCCTCCTCGATCAGGTGCCCAGCCTGGTCTTGGGCGTCGTCGTGGATTTTCGTGGCCTCTTGTTCGATGGCCAGTATGCGGGTAATGGTTTCCTGGCTCAATCTCTACCCCCGATATGAACAACGCCGCTGCAACGTCGGGCTGACGTTACTCGGCGGCGAGAAGATTATAGCACTCAGGTCGGGTGTTGTCAAAATGACGGTCTTGGCGATTGCGTCAAAGGTGTTCCTTCGACCACGCTGCTGTGAAGTAGGACCTCGGCGATGTTGTATGCTCATAGAACTTCCCGTCAGGGCAATGTGAATGCCTCGCGCAGCGCACGGACGGCTCCGTCGAGACGCTGGGCCTCAATCAGACACGAGATAGTCGAGAGGGAAGTGCTGATGGTGCGGATGTTGATGTTGCAGTCGCCAAGCGCCTTGAACATCTGGCTGGCGACGCCGCGCTGTTCGCGGAAATCAAGACCAAAGAGGCTCACCAACGCCACTCCAGGATCACTGGTAACGGCTTTTCCTCCCACCTCCTCCCGTACGCGCTCGGCAATCGTCAATGCCTGATTTATGTCATCCCGATCCACACACAGGACTATGTGATCCATTTCACCCAGATCAATCACATGCACAATGAGTTCGACGTTGATCCCCTGGTCGCTCAAGGCAGAGAGGAACCTGCTGCCCACACCCCCCCCCTTTCATCCCCCCCAGTGGGGGGGACAGAGGGGGGGGATGTCCATTATCCCTATCATTGCCAGATGGTCATGCTGGATCAGACCACCGGCCTGGAGTTTGCCGTTAGTCACCGTTTTACCTCCACATCGTATACCTGGTGGGACAGACCCCCCCTTTCATCCCCCCCAGTGGGGGGGACAGAGGGGGGGAGAGACGATCGGGTGCGCAGCAGGCGGGCATAGAAGTCATCCCCTACGCTGACGTACCGGCCGCCTCAGCCGCTATCCGTTGCGCACATTCAGCCAGTTCGCGAATGCGACACGCTTCTGCTGAAAGGCCTTGAGCGCGGTGCATGTGCTCGAAGGCCTGGCTGTACAGCGCGGTGGCCTGCCCCCAGTCGTGGGTGAACTCGGCGATACGGGCCGCCTGCTCCAATGCCAGCGCAGCCAACTCCCACTTGCCCTCCCTAACGTACTGAGCAGCCGTCTGCTCCAAGCCTGCCGGGCGTTGCTTGGGCAATGGGTGCTCAGGCTCGCCCAGGACGCGCTCGATGGTAGGCAGCAGAAGATCGTACCAGTTCGACTTGGGCAAGAACTCGTAGAATCCTAACTGCGCAGCGCGAGCCTCACTTTCCAGCGAGGCATAGCCTGTGAACATGATCACCCGTATGGAAGGCTGCAACTGGCGCAGCATCGCCGCCACCTGAAAGCCATCCAGGTCCGGCATCTTCATGTCCAACAGGGCCACATCGCCATCCACCTTCCGCGCCTGATCAAGCGCCTCCCGGGCACTGCCGGCCGCGACCACGACATACCCTGCCCCTTCCAGATAGCCCTTCAAGCTCTCGAGCGCAAGGGGATCATCATCCATCACGAATATTGTTCTCGGCATTGTCATTTCTCCTTCATTTCTCCTTATGGGTTCATTCTGAATCCTGAGGCAGCTCCGAAACCGGCAGCCTCACGGTGACCGTCGTCCCTTCGCCTACACTACTCCTCACTTCAACACGACCACCATGGTTTTCGATGTTCTTGCGTGCCACGTAAAGTCCCAGCCCACTCCCTTTCTGCCCGTCAGGCCAGTCTGAGAAACCTATGCTAAAGATCTTTCCCATCGCCCGTGGCGGGATGCCGACCCCGGTGTCCTCGACGTCAACAACGATCCAATCGTCCCCTTCCCGTCGCATGCGCAAAGTGAGCGTTCCCCCGTCTGCCATGGCCCGCCCCGCGTTAACCAGCAAGTTGTGGAAGGCTCGCTCCAATTGCGCCCGGCTGCCTCGCACCGGAGGAATGGTCTCATCACACTGCCGCACAATCGTCACCGCCGGATGTCCATAACTGAACTCCTGCGCCAATCTTCCCAACAGGCGATGGAGGTCAATTGCCTCCCAACGCCAAAGCTCGCTGCTATCCAACGCCACGGCCACGTGGCCCAGATCGTCAGCCAGCCTCTTGATGCGGGCCAGTATCTGACGGATGACCTCGATGGAGCGTTGCCCTTCCTCGCTTTCTTTCACCAGCTCGGCCAGAGCCTGCACCCGTTGGGTAAGCACGAAGTACGTTGTGCCGCCCATGTCGTGGCCCACCTCGCGGGCCAGGAGGCGCAATTCCTCCTCGGCCTGCCGCTTGCGTCGTCGCAGTTCCTGCCACTCAAAGCCCCGCTCAATACGGACGATCCACTGATCCAACGGTTCGGATTTGTTCACAAAATCCTTCGCCCCACCCCGCATTGCCTCGACCACGTTCTCATACACACCGTAGGCGCTGAGCATGATGACGTAGATGCTATCCAGCAGATGCTTCTGGTCCAGGAGACGCAGCAATTCCATGCCATCCATATCTGGCATGTTGATGTCCAGCAGCACTACATCGTAGCGGCGTTCTTCCAATCTGGCTAGCGCCTCGGTCCCACCCGAGGCTGCCTCGACCGTCCAGCCTCGAACCGCGGAGGCGAAACCTCTGAGAAAGGCAACCGCCTCCTCGCGGAAAAGGGGTTCATCGTCCACGACCAGGATCGTTCTCCGCTCCGCGCTCATGGCTCCCTACCCAGCGGCAGATCGAGCACGAAGCACACGGTCTTGCCAGATACGCTCCAGGTGAGGGAGCCCCCATATTGAGTCTCCACCGTCTCCCGTGCCAGGGCCCACTCGAAATGCAGCGGCGACACTTCTTCAGCAGTGCCAGCCGTGGACCCGATGATGGATGACACCTTCTCAGCCATCCCCGCTTCCGCAGCATAGACCTCCGAACGCACATATCGGCCATTTTCGCTCACCGCTGTGCGCACCCCAAAGCTTCCTCCCTGCTCTCCAAATGCTTCCATCGTCAAACGAAACAGGGTTACCAAGACGCCAAACAGTTCGTTGGGCTCGATGAACAGCAGGGGTAAATCCCCACAGGTGGTGTGAACTTCCACACCGCGGCGGCGCCGCTCTGCCGTCAGCCAGATGAGTGCCTCGCGCACCACGTCATTCCACCGCGTCATCGTCCTGACGAAGCCAATGCGCTGTGAGAACTTGAGCAGGCCCAAGAACTTGCTGCTCACCTCGTCCAGATTGGTTTCGACGAGGTCCAGACGCCTGGTGAGGCGGGAAGCCAGGCTGGCCGCATCCTCGTCCAGATCCGGTCTCTGCAGCTCGCCGCGCAGGTTGCTTACAGCCAGGCGGGCCACAGCTAGCGGATTGGCCGCCTCGTGGCGCATGCGTTGGGCCACGGTGCCAAAGGAGGCCACGCGTTGCATCCGCATGGCAGTCACCCCTACGTCGCCCAGGGTCTTCAGATAACGAGCGCCCTCCAGCACAGCACAGATCGCTGTCGAAAGCAAGCGCAGGTATTCCTCGTCATTGTGGGTGAACCAATCGCGGTGGCCGGGAGCACTCGGGATCTTGTTGATGACTTCAAGGGTACCGTGGACCTCGTTGCCCAATCGCAGGGGGATACCGAGAAACGAGCGATAGGCTCCCGAGGGGAGATGCAAGCCAACCTCTGTGATGCATGGATCGTCCCACCCCGCCAGGACAGCGGCCTCGCGCAACTGAAGGGGGGCTTCGGTACGGATGATGTGACCCGTCAGACCTTCACCCACTTTGTGTGCCAGCGTACCGACCAGCCCCTCGGGCAGGCCACTGGCCGCTCGTAATACCACGCGGCTGCTGTTCACCTCATCTCGCAGATAGATCTGGCACGCCTCCGTGCGAAAGCCCTTCCTGACCCGTGTCACCACGGCTTGCAGCATTTCGCCAACAGGACGCCGCGGGTCCAGTTCCGCGCCGATGTCCAACAACAATCGGAAGTAACGGGCTCGACGCTTCTCCCGCTCGTAGCGCTGAGAGTTCTCAATGGCGATGCGTACCATGCCCGCCATGTGGCTCAATAGCCGCTCATCGTGTTCGTCGAATTGCTGCCCCTCCCGCCCCCCAGAGACGCGGAGCACACCGAGAACGACAGCCCCTTCCTTGGCCATTATAGGCACGGCCAGATAGGCCAGGCCGACCTCAGCGCGGATCTCGGAGTATTTCTTGCTCCAGACCAAATCCTTGGCGATGCCTCGTAGCTCCTCGTTGTCCCTGACGTTGGCGATACGCAAGGGGTGGCCATGCTTGACGATCCAGCCGGTCAGTCCCTCTCCCGGCGCGTACTCTATCCGCTCCGCGGGCATTTTCATGCTCTCCACAAGGCCCGTGGTGCCGCGCAAGACGTAGCGACCGGTGATGTCGTCGCGCAGGAATATGGACGAACCGCCAGCATCGAGCTTGTCGCGAGCGTAGCGCACAACCAGGGCCATCAGGCGGTCGCGGTCCAACTCGCCGTAGATTTCCAGCAGTTCTTGGTCGAATTCGAGCATCTCACTCCCTGCCTACTGGAACAGGTCTAGACCGTATTGGATGAACAGTGGCAACAAGGTAATGGACATGATGTTCTGCAACTTGACCAGGATGTGCAAAGATGGCCCGGCAGTGTCCTTGAGAGGGTCGCCAAAGGTGTCACCGATCACAGCAGCGGCGTGAGCATCGCTGCCTCTGCCACCGTAGAGCCCCCCCTCGATCAACTTCTTGGCGTTATCTAAGGTCCCACCAGCATTGAACAGGGCCTTTGACAACGCCGCAGACGAGGCCTTAAGGCCAATCAGATAAGCCGCCAAGGCCCAGACCCCCAGGGTGAAACCGACTATGATGGGGATAACCATCGAGATAACGGTAGGCAGCAACATCTTCCGCAGAGCATTGGCCGTCGCTAGGTCCACACAGCGAGAGTAGTTCGGAGTGGCTTTCCCTTCCATCAACCCCCGAATCTCGCGGAACTGGCGGCGCACCTCCTCGACCATCTTGAAGGCACCGTCGTTGACAGCCCGCAAGGTCAGCGCCGAGAACAGGTAGGGAGTGGCGATGCCAAAGAACAAGCCACAAATGTTCAATGGATTGGTCAAGTTAACCCAGAAATCGTTGAGGTTAGTCAACTGGATGCCTTGTAGGCGAGCGATCTCAAATAGGTAGGCGAACAGGATCACCAGACTGCCCATCGTCGCACAGCTCATCGCGTACCCCTTGGCCAGGGCCTTGGTCACGTTGCCCACAGCGTCCAGAGCGTCGCCGGCCTTTCGAGTCTCCCCGCTCAAACCAGCCATCTGGCTGATGCCGGCCGAGTTGTCGACGATGGGACCGAAGGCATCGCCGGCCATGATGATCCCCTTCATCTCCTTGATGCCCATAGTGGCGGCGGCGATGCAGTAGATTCCTTCCAATCCCCCACCACCTATGAGCCAGGAGAGGAGTACGATGGCCCCTAGAATATACTCAGCCCACACTGTGCTCTCCATACCGTAGGAGAATCCCGTCAGGATGCCCAGCGCCGGGCCACTCTGAGCATAACGAGCGGTCTCATGCACGGGTCTCCCATGAGCACCAGTGTAGTACTGGACAACGGCCACGATCGCAAGGGTTCCCACCATCCCCAGGACTTGAGCGTAGAAGAGGCTCATGTCGTGCATAATCCAGCGCGCAACCCCGTAGAAGAAAACCAGGCAGGTGAGAGCAGTGGCCAACAAACCAATGTTGACCGCCCTCGTTGGGTTTCCCTCATCTCGCCCACGCACCAGAAACACACCAACCAGGGTGGCCAGCACCCCGATTGCGCGCGCGATGAGGGGAAACATGACCCCAGCCCAGCCGTACTTGCTGAAGAAGAGGGGGGAAGCGGCGATGATCATGGTAGTGATCACATTATCTGCGCCCGACTCGAAGAGGTCGGCGCCCCGGCCGGCGCAATCGCCGACATTGTCTCCCACCAGGTCAGCGATGACGGCTGGGTTGCGGGGATCGTCCTCGGGGATACCAGCCTCGACCTTGCCCACCAGGTCGGCTCCGATGTCGGCGGCTTTGGTATAGATGCCACCGCCCAACTGGGCG
>DFBV01000198.1 GCA_002366755.1 Anaerolineales bacterium UBA3071 | reverse complement strand
GCCCTTGCTGGCTCATGGCGTCGAGAAAGGTTCGGCCAGCAAAGGCAGCCGAGGAGGCGAACCGGCTGGTGTAGCCGGAGTAATTGTGTAGGTCCAGATAGCGGAAGTTGAGAATGCCGTAGTGACCGGGGTTCTTGCCGGTCAGGAAAGCCGTCCAGGCCGGTGCGGAATTGGGGGGAAGGGTGGAGCGCAATCGCCCCCACACGCCGTCGGCCATCAGTTTAGCCAGATGCGGAAGCTCACCGGCGGCCAGCAGGGGGTCCATGACGTCGAAAGTCGCGCCATCCAGACCGATGATCAGGGCTTTGCGGTTTTGTGTTTTTGCTGAAGTCACAGGCACTTCTCCGTCAAGAGTGATTGGCAGTTGCCTGTTGATTATACTCACCTTGTCCATGTCTGCAACTTGCGATTCCCGTGTAGTTGACCCAATACGCTGCTTGTGGTAAAATGTGGGCGTGAATGTAAGCGAGCGACTGCAGGCCAAACTGGACACGTTACCGACCAAGCCTGGCGTCTACTTGATGAAGGGGACGCAAGGTCATGTTATCTATGTGGGCAAGACAGTCAATCTGCGCAGCCGTGTACGTTCTTACTTCCAGCGTGCCGGTCAACATCATGCTAAGACACGCCGCCTGACGGCAGAGGTGACCGACTTTGACTGGATCATCACCGAGAACGAGCTGGAAGCGCTGGTGCTGGAGAATGTGCTCATCAAGCAGCACCGCCCCAGGTTCAACGTTCGGCTAAGGGATGACAAAACCTATCCCTACATCAAGATTCATTGGCAGGATTCCTTCCCCAGGGTGACCGTCACGCGGCGCATGGTGCAGGATGGCGCCTGGTACTTTGGTCCCTACGCTTCGCCAGGAACCGTGCGCCAGACGCTGGACGGCCTGCGGCGCGTCTTTCCCTATCTCACCTGCCGGCGAGAGATCACGGGGAAGGATGAGCGCCCTTGTCTCTACTACCACATCCAGCGCTGCATGGGGCCATGCATCGGGGCGGTGAGCCAGGCGGAATACAGGGAGATGATGGGAAGGATGGCTCGCTTCCTGCGCGGCGAGAGCGAAGATGTACTGGCGGACTTGGAGGCGCGCATGCAGGCGGCCGCTACCGACTGGCGCTTCGAACGCGCCGCTCTCTACCGGGATCAGATCAAGGCCGCACGGCGCATCGTTGAGCGGCAGAAGGTGGTCTCCGCCACCATGACCGACCGGGACGTCATCGCCTTGGCCCGCCAAGATGGCGACGCCTGCGCACAGGTCTTCTTCATCCGACGTGGCAAGCTCATCGGACGTGAGTTGTTCATCCTCGAGGGGGCAGGCGAGGAAGACGAAGCACAGGTGATGCCCTCATTCCTCAAGCAGTTCTACGATCAGGCGGCCTACGTTCCGCCAGAGGTTTTGCTGCCTTTGCCGGTAGACGAGGCCCCGCTCATCGCAGAGTGGCTGAGCGCGAAACGGGGCTCGAAGGTAACGCTGCGCGTGCCCCGCCGTGGGCAGGGGCGAGATCTGGTGCACATGGCTATGGAGAACGCCACGGAGATGCTGGCAGCCCTGCGCAAGCAGTGGCAGGCGGACAAGAGCAAGCAGGTGCAGGCGCTGGCGGAGTTGCAGAAGGCGCTGGGTTTGGCCGCGCCACCTGCGCGCATTGAGGCTTACGACGTTTCCACACTCCAGGGCCACCACACAGTCGGCAGCATGGTGGTCTTCGCCCAGGGGACGCCGCGCAAGAGCGACTACCGTCGCTTTCGGGTGCGAGGGCGCGGCGCGCAGGGAGAGCCAGACGACTACGCCGCCATGCGAGAGGTGCTGCGCCGCCGCTTCCGGCGTGCCGTGGAACCGCCTGACGAGGACCCTGGCCGCAAGGCGCGGGCCAGCGACGCCGTGTGGACGTTGCTGCCGGACCTGGTACTGCTCGATGGTGGCCGGGGGCAACTCAACGTGGGCCTGGAGGTGCTGGAGGAATACGACCTGCGGGACACGGTGCCTACCATCGCCCTGGCCAAGGAGCATGAGGAGCTGTTTCTGCCAGATCGAGATGAACCGCTGCGGTTGCCACGCCGCTCGCAGGGGCTGTTCCTGGTGCAGCGAATCCGCGACGAAGCGCATCGTTTCGCCATCAGCAGCCACCGGCGGGCAAGGCGGAAGGCAGCGTTGGCATCGGAACTGGAGCAGATTCACGGCATCGGGCCGCGGCGGCGGCAGTCCCTGCTGAAGGCTTTCGGCTCGCTGGAGGGCGTCCGCCAGGCGTCGGTGGAGGAACTAGCCGCTGTGCCGGGGATGACGCGGCCCGCGGCGCGGGCGGTGAAGGAGCAGTTGTAGTCGATTCACTTGCTGGAGGCGACCATGGCCTTGCAACAAACACAGATCGTGTCCCACTTGCGAAGCACGCTGCCACTCCAGGGCCTTTCGGACGATGAGTTGCAGGCACTGGCAACGAGAGTTCGAGAGCACCACTATTCGGCCAACGAGGTCATCTACCGTCAGGGTGCCCCCCCCTCTGCTCTCTACATCATCACCAGCGGACAAGTGCGTGAAAGTGCAAAGGACGAGGCGGGACGCGAGGTGTTTCGCACAATCTTCAGCCCCGGGGATTACTTCGGTTGCTACGCGCTGATTCGGGGACAGCTCCAACGAGCTACAGCCCGTGCCGTGGGCGGCACTGTGCTCCTTCAATTCCCAGCCACAGAGTTTGGCCGCCTGCTGGCTCAGTACCCGGAATTGCGTGAGCGGCTCCTGCCATCTGAACTGGCCGGCTGCTTGCGGTCCATGCCGGTGTTTCGCCAACTGAACGATCAGGCCGTGATGAACATGGCCAACTTGATCGAGGAACACACGGCGAAGCCGGAACAGGTCATCTTCCGTGCTGGCGAGCAGGACACGCCACTGTACCTGATTCGTATGGGCCAGGTCGAGTTGAGAGGTACGGGGGGCGAGCGGGTGCTCACTGCCGGCAACTTCTTCGGCCGGGAATCTGTGTTGCTGAACAAGGCATCATCCTTCTCTGCAACGGCCCTCACGCCAGTAGAACTCTATGCTCTGCCAGCGGAGGACTTCCGGTGGTTGCTGGAGGCCTATCCTGACCTGCGCGATGCGTTGGACCCTCCCGATGTCGTGGGCCGCCTTCACAACACGCCTACGTTCGCCAACCTGACACCCGCCCAACTGCGGCATCTGGCAGGCTACGTACGCTGGATCCACTATCCCCGGGGATACATGGTGACCTCCCAGGGGCATCCGGGCATGAGCTTCTTCATTCTTGATAGGGGAGAGGCCATCATACGCTCGGTGGACAATCTGGGCCGTGAGCGACCACGCGCCTATTTGCAGGCCGGTCAATCTTTCGGCGAGACATCCCTCTTCGTCGGCGACCTGCGCGACGCCAGCGTGGAAGCCGTTACCGACACAGAGTGGCTGGTTCTGCATCGAGAGGATTTCAAACTGGCGCAATCCGCTCGCCCTGACATGGGGAGGAAGCTCCATCTGCGCCCCGAGACGCTACAGCGGCTTGATCTGCCTCGTTTCACCTGGCTGCAGAACGGCGAAATCGTGATCGAGCAGATGCGCCGCCATCCCATCGTCGCTGTCCAGAGATTGTTACTTCCGCTGATCATCGCCGTGATCCTTGTGATCGTGATGGCAGGTGGTTATCTTCCACGGCCGATGATCTGGATGGTGCTGGCTCTTGACGCTCTGTACGCGCTATGGTGCTATGTTGACTGGCGAAACGACTATCTGGTCATCACCTCCCAACGGGTGACTCACCAGGAGCAAGTCTGGCCTGTTTCCGAGCGGCGCGTTGAAGCCCCCTTGAGACAGGTCCAGGACGTGAGTTGGACACGCGGGTTGATGGGCAGCTTTTTGAACTACGGTCGCCTGCAGATACAAACGGCTGCACCGGTGGGGCTTATCGCTTTCACCTTCACACCCGACCCGATGGGTGTCAAGGAGCTCATCCTGGAGCGCGTGGCACGTGCCCGTGCAGGCGAGCAGGCTGAGCGCCGCGAGAGCGTTCGCCAGAATCTGGATCGCCGTCTGGAGATAGGACTGGAACTACGCGTGCCTAAACGTGCCGTGCCCTCCCCCCCTCTGTCCCCCCCATTGGGGGGGATGAAAGGGGGGGGCGACCGATCACCGAGACGACTTAACTGGCAGGGACTGCGTCTCGGGCCCTGGCTGCGTCGACAGGAACCAGACCGCATCACTTGGCGCAAGCATTGGTTCCGCTTAGTCTTGCGGGCTTGGCTACCCCTGTTGGTGTGCGCGTTTCTCGTCGTTTCAGCAATTGCTGTGGGGTCGGGAAGGATGCAGTTCATTCCCTCTGAACCCGTGTTCTGGCTGCCCTGGTTTTTGTTTACCTTCATCAGCGTGTTCTGGCTCTGGTGGGAATACGCCGACTGGGGCAATGATGTGTATATCGTGACCAATGAACGCATCATAGATATCGAAAAGAAACCTCTCTTCTTCGCCGAGGAGCGGCGTGAGGCGAGCCTGGGCATGGTGCAAAACGTGATCGCCAATTTGCCCGGGCCCCTCGCCTACTTGTTCAACTTCGGCCATGTGGAGATCTACACTGCTGCCGAGATAGGCCGCTTCGACTTCATGTTCGTGTCCAATCCGCGGGAAGTGCAGGCTGAGATCTTTCGACGCATCGAGGCATACCGGACACGAGAAGCGCAACGCCAGGCCAGGCAGCGGCAGACAGAGATGGCCGAATGGTTCGAGGCGTACCACCGCCTTACTGCTGGTAGGTCCTAGTGCAAAGAAGGGCACTGGGAAACCCCAGTGCCCTTCTTCATTCAGCCTCCCGTTCAGCCAAGTGACCGTTCGCTCGTCAGCGTTCGAAGTCTGACGCAGACTCGCTGGCGCTAGTTCTCCTCACGGCTCGCTGTTTCCATCTCCATTTCCTTCTTCGCCCTTCTCCGGTCTCGCCCCCGGCGCACCAGCCAACGGATGAGCAGGACCAGCAGTACGATAGGAATGGCGATCAGCAGCAAGATGGGCAGAAGGTAGATCACCAGCCAGATCAGGATGTCCACCAAGCCCTTGAGGCTGCGCACCAGGGAGCGCGATGCTTCCGTCAGTGTGCGCAGCGGCGCCCACCCCGGCTCGACGACCGGCTGAGCCAGGGGGTCAGGCACCAGTTCCACGTCAATGGTGGCCATCGCCGTCATCTGCTCCAGGTACTGCATCCGCCCCTTCACCTGCTCGATCTCGCCCCTGATCTCGCTCAGGCGGCGATGCACGTCCAGGATGTCCTCGGCGGTGGAGTTGGGCTTCTCCCGCACCTCGGTGAGCAGCGCCAGCAGCTCCTTCTCCGTGGCCTCCAGATTGCGCAGGCGAGCGCCCAGATCAGTGTACTGCTCCGTCACGTCCTCGCCCGAAAGGCTCTCCCGCTGCACCTTGACCGCCAGTGCCTTGATTTGATCCAGCGCCGTCTCCAGGCTTTCGGCGGGCACACGCAGCGTGAGGTTCGCCCGCAGCCAGTCGCCTTGCCGCCAGGCGTTGGAGTTGGCGATGTAGCCACCCAACTCGCCCACNNAGATCCTTGATGTCCTCCATGCTCTTGGCTGCGTCAGTGACCACCAGCTCCAGGCTGGCCCGCTGGATGAGCATGCGCTGCGCCGCCGGCGGCATCGCCGCCAGCACCTCCCCACTGCTTGCGTAGCCGGAGGCCGGTGGAGACGGGGCCATCCCTGCTTCTTCCATTTCGACTTCGACCATCTTCTCAACCACCACTGTCTCTACCGCCGGCATCTCGACGACCTGCGGCATGGGAGACCTCGCCGCGCAGCCCATTAGGCCGAACAGCAAGGTCGCCACCGCCAGCAGAGCCAACCGGGCGGCGGCCGTCTTCAACCTTCTTGGCTTGTTCATGATGTGCTCCTCCTTTTTCTTTCTTGTGGTTCCTTGTCGCCTCACGTCAACTTCCAAGACGCAACTGGCTGCCAGAAAGTTCCATTCGCTCACCAGCCGTAGGCCAGGCGGGCGATGAGACGATCGGGCAGCTTGGCAGCCCGCATGCGCGACTGGGTCAGTTCGTAAGGATAGGCCACCCGCCGGAAGCGCAGGATGTTGGCCTCTGTGTCCAGTAGGGCGTAGGCTGCACGGGGATTGCTGTCCCGCGGCTGGCCCACGCTGCCCGGGTTGATGATCAGGCGGTGGCCATTCGTCAGATCTACAGATTGCTTGTAGCTGGGAGTCAAGGCACGACAGACTTCTGTATTCTCTACCGCTCGCTGCTGCCGACGGCAGTGGAAGATCACCGGCACGTGGGTGTGGCCAACGAGGCAGGACTGTGTGTCGAAGTGGGCGAGGTTCTCCTGGGCGATGAAAGGGGAGACCATGTACTCCCAGACAGGGTGGCGGGGGCTGGCGTGGGTGATGGTGAAGTCGCCCCGCACCAGCGGCTCGGCTGGCAGTCCTTTCAGGTAGGCCCGGCTCTCCGGTGTGAGCTGTTCCCGCGTCCAGACTACGGCGCGGCGGGCCTCGGCGTTGAAGTCGTCCACCGGCAGATTGCCCAACACCGCCCAGTCGTGATTGCCCGCCACACAGAGATGATCGTCGCCAAAGGCTCGCAGCCGCTCCACGCATTCGTTGGGGTCGGGGCCGTAGCCCACCACATCGCCCAGACACCACACCTGTTCGAAGCCAGTTCCGCCCAGGAAATTGAACTGCTCCGCGTCCGCCAGCACCGTCTCCAGTGCGGTCAAGTTAGCATGGATATCAGAGAGTACCAGGACGCGCATCACTCCTCCTCAGCAGCCCAGAAGCCTTCGTTCATCACTGTTCGGTGCAGCAGCCGTTCCAGCAGGGGGTCGGCGACGTTCAGAGCCCGCCGGTCAAGGCAATAGGCTGCCAGCCCCTCGGCGAAGTAGGCGTGAGGGTCATGCTGCGCCGCCTCGCTCTGGCCATAGCCCAAGGCGAAAAGCTCCCGCACCCGTTGTCCCACTTCCTGCCAGCGATGTGTGATGCCGCCCCCATCGGAAAGCCAAGCGCCGTCAGCCGCGCCGCGACAGCCCACTAGGTGATCTAGCAAACGGCCGACCAGTACCAGCAGGCGGCTGTTGGCCGTCGCCAGATCGGCCAGCGCCACGTGAGCTACTCCGTCCAGCATGCGTTGCCCACACCGCTGCGGCCCGGGCATGTAGTCCCGATCCTGCGGGCCGATGAGCACGTGACCCCGCTGCTGCGCTGCCCAGAAGTACAGCAATCCGGTGGGGAAGGGACGCAGTTGCTGCTTGAACACTTCCACGGGGGCCCAGGGGCTGTCGAAGTGCTCACGGATCGCCGTGGGTACCTGCTCCAGTGCGCCAGGCACCAGGTGCAGCTTGGCCCGGGTCAGGGCGCGCAGTGCGGCAGCGCGCTCATCTTGTCCACGCTTCGATGTCCGATTGGGCATTCACGCCGTCCTGTGCTAAGATACGCTAGAATGGCGGGTAAGAAACCCGCCCTACTTGCTGTCCACGGTTAGGTGTGGTACTACCGTTCTCACACGAGGAGGAGAAAGGGTATGGGCAAGGCTATCCGATTTGTCACCGGGCTGACGCTGGGTATGCTCGCTGGCGCTGTAGCGGGCATGATGCTTGCGCCCGAATCGGGCGACCAACTGCGGCGCACGCTGAGCGACCGCTTCCGAGCGATCCTCGAAGAAGGACGACAGGCCGCAGCCGAGCGACGAGCCGAGTTGCAGCAGCAATTCGCCGAGGCCAAGCGGTTGCGTCCGCTTCCGCCGGAGGGAACATAGTCAGCGGAAAACCGAAAGCAGCGGAAGGAGTTCCCTTCTCTCCGCTGACTCATGCTCCTCCTGCGGGCTGGCAGCGAGGGCAGAAGTGCGTGCTGCGCCCGCCCACGCGGATGCGTTCCAGCGGTGTGCCGCAGCGTGGACAGGGTTCTCCGTGACGTCGGACCACCTGTAGCCGCTCCTGGAACTCCCCGGGCTGCCCCGTCGCTGAGCGGTAGTCTCGCAGCGTGGTTCCCCCAGCGGTGATGGCCTCTCTCAGAACGCCGCGTATGGCAGCGTGCAGACGGGCGATCTCGCCAGCGCTCAGGCTCTCTCCCAGGCGCAGGGGATGGATGCCGGCGCGGAAGAGCGCCTCATCGGCGTAGATGTTGCCCAGCCCCGCCAGAACTCGCTGATCGAGCAGGAGAGACTTAACCCGCGCCCGCCGGTCCGCGAGCCGGGCTGCCAGAGCTTCGGCATCAAAGTCCGCCGCCAGCGGTTCCGGCCCCAGCCTGCCCACCAACTCCTCGGTATCATCCACCAGGTAGAGCCGCCCGAGCTTGCGCACATCGCGGTAGTGCAGCCGCTGACCATCGTCGAGAGTGAGCACGGCGTGAGTATGCCGATCCGGCTCGACGCTCGAAGGCTGCAACAACAAGTTGCCCGTCATGCGCAGGTGAACGAGTAGCACGTCGCCGCTGTGGAAGGGGAAAAGCAGGAACTTGCCTCGCCGCCTCGCATCAGCAAAGATCCGCTGGTTCAGACGCTGGCAGAACTCCTCTGCAGGCGGCCGGTCCACAATCCGTTCCCAGCCGATCCAGGTGGACACGATCCGCCGCCCCAGCAGGCGGGAGCGGAGTTGATTAACAATGGTCTCGACCTCGGGCAGTTCTGGCATAAGGCGTTGCGTCTACTCCTCCTCGACTTTATAGACCGTGTCCCCGCGGCGAGCTCTCTCCACCACCAACACGCCGATCTCCTTCCCCTTCTCCGCGACCTCAAGCGGCTGGTGTTCAAACTGCATAGAGGTTACATCTTGCTCGAAGTCGCTGGTGTGTCCCAGGACATGGATGCGATCCCCAAGCTGCAGCCGGTCGGTGAGCCACATCGCAGCGACCGAGATGTGTCCGAAATAGTGAGTGACTTTGCCAACCTCTTTCCACTCCATGGTTCCCTCCCTTTTTGCATCTGCGGTTGACGGCTATCCACCGACATTATACCATGAAAGTGAGAAGCGCAAAAGTGAGTGGGAGGGGGCGTCAAGCCGATGGCCCAAGCAGGAAAGGCCCAAGTTTGCGAATCGGAACGTCTGTGTTACAATCACTGGCGCAGCGAAGTGACGCAATACCAGAGACCATCAAGGAGGGCTATCTTGTCTACGAAACCACTCAGCGGCAGAGTCGCCGTCATCACCGGCAGCGGGCGGGGGATCGGCCGCGCCATCGCCTTGGAACTGGCCGAGCGCGGCGCCGACATATGTGTCAACTTCCTGCGCAAGCGTTCGGCAGCTGAGGCCACCGCAGCCGAGGTGCGGGCCAAAGGGGTGCGAGCTCACTTGGTCAAAGCTAACGTGGGCGAACTGGATCAGGTGAAGCGGCTCATCCAAGAGACAGTCGAGGCGATGGGCGGCGTGGACATCCTGGTGGGCAACGCGGCGTCGGGAGTGCTCAAGCCGGCCATCGAGCAGGATCTGAAAAGCTGGGACTGGACGCTGAACATCAACGCCCGTTCCATCCTTTTCGCTGCCAAAGCCGCCGCGCCCTGCATGATCGAGAAAGGGTGGGGGCGGATCGTCACGCTGACCAGCATCGGCTCCGTGCGAGTGTTGCCTGAATACTCCATAATCGGCATCTCCAAGGCAGCCATTGAGGCCATCACCCGCTACCTGGCCGTAGAGCTCGCGCCGCACGGCATTCGTGTGAACGCGGTCTCTCCCGGCGTGGTAGACACGGATGCGCTCAAATTCTTCCCCAGCCGAGACATGATCCTCTCGGAAGCGCGCCGGCGCAGCCCTGTGGGCCGTCTGGCGACGCCGGAGGACGTGGCGAAGGTGGTCGCCTTCCTGTGCAGCGACGATGCAGAAATGATCTGCGGCCAGACCATCCTCGTGGATGGGGGCTACAGCGTCCTGGCGTAGGGGCAGGCGGGCAGGAAGGAGAAGATGGCCTAGGGCAACTGCCAGTCCTCGCCGAGGATCAGGCGGATGTCCACGGGACTCTTGAGATTGCTGCTGGTGCGCACGTTTTCCGGCAGCACGTGGAACATCTCCACTAACTGCTGCAACGTGTACTGTTTGGCAGTGTAGTCTACCAGCACCGAATGAGCATAGTCGCTGCGGTCAGCATTGCCGAAGGAGACCACCAGGAACCCCTGGGACTCCAGCCACTCGGTGGTGCGCACTGCCAGCCCCTCCCTGGTGGTGCCGTTGTGGACGACAATACGCGCCGCTTCCTCAGCCAACTGGTAGCGATCGTCTTCCACT
>DFBV01000279.1:9951-10109 GCA_002366755.1 Anaerolineales bacterium UBA3071 | reverse complement strand
GCCGGGTTGTAGACGGGGAAGAACTGCTTGTCGTCTTCCAGGTTGAAGAAGCCAAAGGCGGCGATGCGCCCGTCGGTGGCAAAGCCCATAGCCGTGGTGCACTCGCCGTCCTGCAGCGCCTTGTAGGTCAGGCCAGAGTCCATCATGATCACCTGGGC
>DFBV01000279.1:9667-9896 GCA_002366755.1 Anaerolineales bacterium UBA3071 | reverse complement strand
CGGGCGTAGAACTCCTGGTTGATGCACAGGCTGGCGTCACCGCCGCCGTTGATGTACTCGGCCAGGTCAGAGATGGACGCGACGCCCAGTTCATTCCCCACCGTCTGCTGCATCATCAGCGTGTAGGTGTTGTTGAAAGGGGCCATGTCCAGCCACACCAGGCCGTTGCCGGCGTCCTCGGCTTTGACCTTGTCGTAGCACTCCTGGGGGTCGGTGATGGGGTCCTCGT
>DFBV01000279.1:1808-9507 GCA_002366755.1 Anaerolineales bacterium UBA3071 | reverse complement strand
CTGGCGCCTTGGTAGCTGCTGGCGCTTGAGTGGGCGCAGGTTTTGACCCACAAGCTGCAAGCAGCAGAGAGATAATGGTCATCACAGCCAGTAATACGTTCAGATGCTTTTTCATGGGTTTCCTCCTCTTTATTCTGTACGAGTTTGTCAAGACGTTTTCCGAACCTCCAGCTTGGCCATTTCTCTGAAGCGACTACATGTAGTAGTTTCTCAAGAGAAACCACAATATGTAGTACCTAGATGGTGTCCAACCGAACCAAACGTGAACAATACGTGAAAATGGCCAAAGCCGAGCTAACAACAGTAGATGGAATTAACCACCCCCTTCCGTCGTCGTTTGTTATGGGCCTGGCTGAAGTGTTTTTGGGAGTGGAGCCTTCAGGCGCAAAAAGCTGGCCAAAGCCTCGACTCCAGGTTAGCCACACTCACTTGTTATGCTCTCGCGGTGGGAGCAACCAGCCGGTCCTCGACCTTGCCCAGGATCCAGTCCATCAGGACGGCCAGGACTGCCGTGAGGATGGCGCCTACCAGGATCATACGCTCCCGGCTCAACGGGATGCCAGTAATGATGAACGTCCCGAACCCGCCGGCGCCGATGAACGCGCCCAACGCAGCCGTGCCCACGTTGATCACGGCCGCCGTGCGCATGCCGGCGAACATGACCGGGAAGGCCAACGGCAACTCTATCTGCAACAGAATCTGGCGGTTGGTCATGCCCATACCGGTGGCCGCCTCAATGATGTTGGGGTCCACCTCCTCGATCCCTGTGGCCGTGTTGCGCACGATGGGCAGCAGAGCGTACAGCCAGAGAGCAAAGATGGCCGTCTTAGCCCCTATGCCCAGGAAGCCCATAGCGACAGCCAGGATGGCGATGCTGGGTACCGACTGGCCGATGTTGGCTACGCCCAGAATGAGGCCCGAAAAGTCGCGGAACCCCTGTCGAGTGATCAAGATGCCGGCCGGCACGGCGACGGCGATAGCCAAGCCCGTGGAGATGAGGATGAGGCGTAGGTGCTCTACGGCGGCATCCAGGACGCTCCCGAAGCCGACCTCCCAACTGCCCATCATGTTTGCTTCCATGCTCCCCGGTTCGATCGGGAGCAACATCTGGCTATAGACGAGCATCACGACGATGATCATGAGCACTGGGATCACCGTCCAGCCCAGCACGTCATTGACAGAGGGAAAATCAAAGCGACCGAAGAGACCTTTCTTTTTCGCCGGCTGCAAGCTGAATTCCTCGTCGGGGTCAACAGAGCCAGAGTAGCCAGAGACACTTTTCTCATCCATTGGCTATGCCTCCCCTACCTCATCAGCGGCCGCCGAACTCTCGACGACGGCCTCGTGGATCATCTCGGTGTTGACCAATCCTCGCACGCGATTCTGGGTGTCCACCACGCAGACGTTGGCATAGTCAACCACCAGCATCTCCGACAAAGCATCCTTCAGGTTGGTACCCAGGAGGATAGCCGTGGCCGCCGGTTCCATGAACTCGTCAACCCAGCCGGTCTGGCCCTGCAGGTCCTTGAGCCTGGCATATCCTTTCAGCGTCCGGTCAGCATCAATCACGTACATGAACCGCAGGCCCTGTTCGCCCATCAAGCCCACGGCCTGCTCCACGCTCTGCGTAGCCTGAAGCAGCGGGGGGTGCGCGTCCATCACTTCGTCCACCCGTATCAGGTTGAGCCGCTTGAGGGCCCGGTCGGCCCCGACAAAGTCCTCCACGAACTCGTTGGCCGGATGGGCCAGGATGTTGGCCGGCGAATCGAACTGCTCCAGCTTGCCACCCACGTTGAGGATGCAGATTCTATCACCCATCTTGATCGCTTCGTCTATGTCGTGGGTGACGAAGAGTATCGTCTTTTTGATCTCTTGCTGCAAGCGCAGGAATTCGTTCTGGAGTATGTTACGGTTGATGGGGTCAACGGCCCCGAAAGGCTCGTCCATCAACATCACCGGCGGGTCAACGGCCACGCCGCGGGCCACGCCGATGCGCTGTCGCTGCCCGCCCGACAGCTCGTGGGGATAGCGGTCCAGGAACTCGAGCGGCATGTTCATCATTTCGACCAATTCCCCTGCTCGGCGGCGGATGCGCGCCTCGCCCCATCCCAGCATCTGAGGCACCGTGCCTATGTTCTCCAGGATGGTACGATGGGGGAAAAGCCCGATTTGCTGAATGACGTAGCCGATGCTGCGCCGCAGCACAATTGGGTCCATCTCGAGCACGTTTCGCGTCTCGCCGCGCTCGTCTGACAGGTAGATGTTCCCATCCGTCGGTTCGATCAGCCGGTTGACCAACTTCATCGCCGTGGTCTTGCCACAGCCGGAAGGGCCAACGATGGTGCATATCTCTCCCGTAGGAACGGTGAATGACAGGTC
Source organism: Anaerolineales bacterium UBA3071 (assembly GCA_002366755.1). GTDB lineage: Bacteria > Chloroflexota > Anaerolineae > UBA3071 > UBA3071 > UBA3071. The sequence goes on along the minus strand of DFBV01000279.1, from coordinate 7,128 downwards.
GTCTACCGCTGGGGACGACATCCGGGGATATATCTTGGTCACATTCTCAAACTTGATCATTTTTGTCCTCCTCAAGCTCCATGCTATGCTGCCTCTCGTCTACCCTTTAGCCCCTCTGGGGTCAGTACGTTCTGCAGCCAACCCAGGAAGTAGTCTACTGTCAAAGCCAGGGCAGCCACCAGAATGGCGCCGGCGATGTACCGCTTCTCCTGGGCCCGATAGATGCCCTCAAAGATGTACTTGCCCAGCGTGTCGTTGCCGATGTAAGCGCCGATGGACGCGATTCCAACCAACATAACGATCGCCACGCGCACCCCGGTCATGATGACCGGGACCGCCATGGGCAACTTGACTTTGAGCAACAGTTGCCACTCGGTCATGCCCATCCCACGTCCCGCTTCGGTGATCTCCGGCGCTACCGCCTTGATGCCGGTGTAGGTATTGCGCACGATGGGCAGTTGGGCGTACAAGATGAGGGCGAAAGCCGCGTTGAAAGGGCCTGTGCCCAGCGGCTTGATCATCGCGCCGAACAGCGCCACACTGGGGATAGTCAGGATGATCCCCAGGATGTAGAGAGTGATTTCGCCGGCCGCTTCACCGGTCAGGAACAAGGCATACAAGATGATCGTGAACATTGCTCCGATCATCCCTACCGCGGCCGGCTTGGAGACGATAGCGCCCACGATATCGAGCGGCGCTGCAAAGAAGCCCTCTACCCTCATAAGCGACCGATCCCATCCCTTGACCGTATCCTTGATCGTTACGGCCATTCCCTCCCCCAGCATGCCCGACGAGGCGGCCCACAGCAGGAGGAACAGGGCCAGCGGGACCAGGATGACCAGGTGAGAGAGTTGCGGACGCCGCGAAGGCCAGGTGATGAACACACCGATCATCACGCCCAGTACAACCGCAATCGCGACGGAGACCGCCACCAGCCAGAGATGGCCCAACAGCAATTCCTGCAAGGTCCCCTTCTCCCACTGCCCGGCGATAAAGTCCCATTCGGTGGTGATGAGATTCTCCTCCTGGGCAGCGAACATAGAGGCGACCCGCAAGATTCCCCAGCCGAGCACTGGTGCGCCCACGGTGTAAAAGACCGCGCTGGACTGTATCTCGTGGGTGGCCTGCAGGGCGAAAAACAACAAGAGAAGCCCATAGAGACCAAACAAGATGATGAAGATACTCACGATCCCTATGGGACTCAGGGGGTTCAGAACGGCCGCTAATGTCAGGCCTAGTTTGTTGCTCAAGAAGAGGAAGGCGGTCACGATCATGCCCAGGGGCACAGTGACGAGTGACAACAGGTAACTGTGCTGGACAAAGCTGCCCGTGCCGCCAAACCCCTTGGCGACGAAGAACAGGACCAGGCTGATGACGAAAAAGTCAGCCTCGGTGAAAAAGATGACCCGCAACAGACCTGCCCATATGGCATCTGTTCCGGTCGTCAGGGAAGCTGGCCCGACGGCCACAGCCCACAACCCGATCACCAGGCCCAGCAGGCCCACCCCTAGTACAATCTTGAGCGGGTCCGCCCTGGCCTTTTGGGCACGGAAAGTGTCTACGCCAGGCTCGGTCAGGGTGCTTGCCCAGCCGTTGAGCATGTCGCGCCAGAGCCCGTTTTGTCTCTGCGTTTGTGTCGCTTCTGTTAGCATACGCTACTCCTTTCTACTACCAGGATTGATACGAGAAAGACCATCTGTGCTGCGCTCCCTTGAGCGCGCATAAGGGACATATTCCTTGCGTCACCTCCTTTCACCTTCAATTCCAATTCTATAGTATACCCCAGCCTTGTTATGTAGCTGATGCCCATATCTCGATTGCGGTACATGGGGTGTTTTTTCCTAACCGTCTACCCCTGCGCAGCCGCTCGCTTGGCCAATACCTCTGTGATCGCCGCTTCTGCCTCCTCTGGCAAGGGCGGTACCTGGTGCTCAGCGATGATCTCGCGAGCCCGCTCGTTGGCGCGAGTGGCCATGTCCTTGCTCCCCTTTTTCACCCAGCGGTCGTAGCGCATGCGGTCAATCAGCGCCGGCCGCCACTGGGCCCACTTCCAATGATCCAGCGTGTGGTCGTCGGCCAAAAAGCCGCCGCCGGGCTTGGCTCGATGAATTGCCTCGCGGGCTAGGGTGCGTTCGCTGAGCTCCACGCCACCCATGATGAAGCGCACGTCGCGGATAATCTCGTCGGCGATGACCAGCATCTCCATCGAAGAAGTAGTGCCGTACTCGATGTAGCCCACATCGTGGACCAGGTTGCAGCCGGTCAGGAAAGCGGACATGATCGAGACGGTCGCCTCGATGCCGGCCTGGGCGTCCACCACCTTGCTGTCGGTCGCGCCAGCCGCGCCCCAGCTTGGCAGGTCATAATAGCGGGCCATGTCGCACCAGGCCGCCATGCCCGTCGGCCACTCGGGAGCGCCATAGCTGACGATGGCCGACTTCATATCCAACGCGGCGATGTTCATGCCGTACAGGAAGGGTGTGCCCCGTCGCACCAATTGGGTGAGCACCAGCCCCACCAGGCATTCGGCGTTGCCCAGGGCCAACGCGCCAGTCAGCGTGATCGGCCCACCGCCGCCGGTGTTTGGCGAGGGCGGGTAGGTAACGGGGATGCCCTTTTCGGCGCAGAACAGCAGTTTGTCCACCGACTCGTCCGGGTACAGCAGCGGGGAGATAGACTCGGCGTAGAGCATCAAGAAGGGCTTTTCGCGCAACTCGGTCTCGCCGCCGGCCACCGCACAGGCGATGCGGTAGATGTCTCCCATATCGGCGCGATTGTTGGCTGTGTAGACATTGGGCTTGACCGAGCCACGAATCATGCCGATAAAGCTGTGTAGATAATGATCCATCGCCGGCACGTCGGAGGGGGTACCCATGGACATGACAAAGTCCATTTGCTCCAGGCCGTCGCACAGGTGGGCGAAACGCTGCACGTCCTCGGCCGTAGCCCTGCGCCGTTTGCCCGTCTCTACGTCTATGGTGAAAACGCAGTCGGAGCCGGGGCCAAAAAAGACTTTGCCAGCTTCGAGAGGCATCGTCAACTCGCCCAACCGGTTGTACATGGGAATGCGCGATGGGGCGGAGCCAATGGCCTCCATCACCAGGTGCTCCGGAACCTTGATCCGGCGTTCCCCTGAGCCCGTCGAAGGGCCTGACTCCCAGGCTCCGGCGTCGAGGAGCAACTGGCGGGCGGCCTCGTTCTTCATCACGATGCCGGTGCGCGAAAGAATGTCCAGGCTGGTGTGGTGGATGGCTTGAATCTGTTCGTCAGACAGCATCCGTATGGTGGGATGCAAAGTTTCGATAGGAATTTGTTCGGTCACCAACAAGTCTCCTGAAGGAAGTGATGCGTGAAACGTGATGCGTGATTCTGATGTCTCGCGTTTCACATTTCATGTCTCAGATCTGTAGCCCGAACCGCCCGCGGATCCACCTTTCTACTTCTGGATCGAGCGGCTGGGGCTGGTGATTTGCCAGAATGTCGCGGGCGATCTCTCTGGCTCGTTCTACTGCATCCCGACCGCCGTCCTGCTGCCACATATGCCAGCCCTGCCGGTCCACTACCGCCGAGGGGTAGTAGAACTCGGAGCGCATGTGTCGCAACGTGTGTTCAGCCATCAAGTAGTGTCCGCCGGGGCCGACCTCGTCAATCACGTCCAAGGCCAATGTCTCGTCGTTCACCTGGATGCCTTGCACCACACGCATCGCCATGCCAAGAATGTCGTTGTCAATGACGAATTGCTCCGCCGCTACTGTGTTCATATTCTCGAGCATCCCCGCCGCGTGGTGGATAAAGTTGCTCCCCGCCAACGCCGCCAGCACCGTGCTCATCCCCTTCTCGAAACCGGCCTGGATGTCGGGCGTCTTAGCGTCGGTCATCCCCGCCGAGTTGTAGAGGGGGAGGCGATAGAATTGGGCCATCTGGGCCATAGCGCCGTTCGTCAGACCAAACTCGGCCGCCCCGGCTAGGTAACGACCGGTCTTCATATCGGCCATGGCCGGGATTGGGCCGATCAGCAGCGGCGCGCCCCGTTGGGCTAACTGAGTCAGGACCACCCCGGACAACTGCTCGGCAGTGAGCTGAGCCAGCATCCCGGCCAGCGTCACTGGTGCTGTGGAGCCGGCCATCGGCGCGGCAGAGAGCACCACTGGGATGCGCTGGTGGCAGGTCTCGATCAGCAGCGTGGTGACGTCGGTGGCGAACTTGAGCGGGCTGACCATCCAACTGGTGATGAAGGAGACGATGGGACGCTGGCGCAATTGCTCTGCCCCGCCGGCGATGTGCTCGCACATCTCCACCGTATCCCGGATGCCCTGTACGCTGTAGACACCGGACTGGACGTGCTTGGTCGTGTTGGCCAGGCCGGCATAGTAGCTGTTGACGTCCACCTCGTCCTTGCCCATATCCGTGGGATAGACCGGTACCAGGTAAAAGTGAACGTTGTCCAGTCGGTCCACCAGGCGGGCCAGTTCGGCCACGTCACGCAACACGGCCGGGCGCAGTTGGCCTGTCTCCATATCTAGAACGGTCAGCGCCGCGCCCCCGGTACCGATGTGCACCCGCGTGCCCTCCAATTCCAGGTCCCATTGCGGATCACGCCCGGCGAGCACCACGCGCGATGGGGCCCAGTCTACAGCGTCTTCAACCAACGCCCTCGGTATTCGTACGCGCGGGGACTGGCGATCTACGGCTGCACCAGCCGCTTCAAACAACCGCAACGCTTCCGGTTCCTCGACTTGCACGCCGGTCCGCTCCAAGATGCTCAACGCCGCCTCGTGGATGCGCCGCACCTGACCGTCGGTCAGCGGTTTGTATTGGCCGCCTGCCAGACCCTTGATTGGACCGCGACGTTTCTTGGCCATGATGTTCCTCTCTGGAGAGTGTTGCCCAACCATGTCCCGGGCGGCGTCCACTTTGGAGTATCTACCTGCTCAGTCGCCTGGCCTGGATTTGAGAATCCAGGCTACTCGATCCGGTTGCCCAGATGCCAGAAAGAGCCTTCTTCCTAGATCAAGCGCTCCAGAATGGTCTCGCGGGTTTCGTTGGTTTCGTTGCGGATGGCCTGGCGGGCTACTGCAGCGTCATGGGTGCGCAACGCCTCAATAACGAGCGCATGCCTGCGTTCCAGCGTCTCGCCAACGCGGCACAGAATCATAAAACGGATCAACCGGTCGTGCAAGTGGCCCAACGTCTCTGCCAGCTCGTGGTTGCCCGACGCCTCGGCGATCAGGCAGTGGAAGCGCTGGTTCTCCTCCATGTAACGCTCGTAGGATTCATCGTCCTCGTCAGTGTAGCCGGCGTGGACGTGTTCGAGTTGCTC
>DFBV01000279.1:0-1794 GCA_002366755.1 Anaerolineales bacterium UBA3071 | reverse complement strand
TTCAAGCATGTCGCACAACTGCTTTCGGGTGACGTGGGTGACAAAGTAGCCCGAGCGAGGCTTGATTGTCACCAGTCCTTCCTGGCTGAGCATTTGCAGTGCGTCACGCACTGGCGTGACGCTGGTACCGTGGCGTTGGGCCAGTGCTTCCAGGTCCAGCCTCTCACCCGGGTTGCAACGTCCTACGATGATGGAGCGGCGAAGCTCTCTGTAGATCCGGCTCTTGGAAGTATCAATTGGTTCAGAACGAGGCATTGGTACAATTCCATGTCAAAGATTGCATTGGGCATGGGGACACTCATAATAAGCATTCTATCATATGATGTATCAATTGTGCAAATCTGATATATCAGAGACGTGGGCTAATGACCCGAGGTATGCGAAGTTGGCCGCCAGGCGAATTCGGGCTTCGGCCCCTCTGCGCATACCGGTTGTTGGCTGCATGTGACAAGGCGTCTAGCCGCAGCCATACTGCCCTGTTTGTCAACACCTACCCTATGCTCCAGCATATCGACGGCGGGCGTGCGGACGGCACGTTGGAGCAGCGTTTCCAAACCTAGCTCCGCCCTGATCTGCCGGTGCTGGATGACTTTGGGCTCAAGCCACTGCATGCCCCGGCCCCGGAGGATCTCTGCGACGTCATCAATGAGCGGTACGAGCGGGGCAGCATTATACTCACCAGCAACCGCGCTCTGAAAGAGTGGCCCGATCTATTCGGCGCTCCCCTGTTGGCCTCGGCAGGCCTGGATCGCCTGACGCATAGGGTTCACGCCACAGATTTGTTTCGTCCACTCTGCAACCGGGGACTTCCCCGGCGTCACCCAGAAGAGAGGCCCATCCGTGCCGAGAATCACTGGCCCCATATCGGGCGAAGATTGACATCCGGCCATGCTGGACTGCGTAATGGCAGGGCGTCGCCGTGTTTGTCAGCCCTTGGCTATGATGCTATAATCAGTTGAGCAGAGTATAGAGCTGCGTGAAACGCACTGCGCAACACGCATCACGGCATGTAACATCAGGCGGAAGTTGCTTTCAGCTCTGCCAAGGACAAAGTTCTGGTTTGATGAATTCTCAGGAGTAGTGGCCTTGACCATCACACCATCCGCTGAACGCAGAAACCGCTGGCACGTCGTCCTGCTGGTGCTGATTCTACTCGTCGCCTTTGCTCTGCGGGCCTACAACATCCGCTGGGACGAAGGCAAGCTCACTCACCCCGATGAGCGCTCTACCGTGGCCTTCTACGCGCCCACCATGCGCTGGCCGCAGGATTGGTCCACGGCTTTCGATCCTCAGAAGTCCACCTTCAACCCTCTGTGGGATCGCAACGCCGGCCACCGCCGCAGCTACACCTACGGCCACTTCCCGCTCTATCTCTTGACGATCAGCGCCGACTTGGCTGGCCGCACGGCGCCGCTGTTTGAGAAGCTGGGGGCCTCACCCGAGACGGTCAACTTCGTGCGTTTGCTGAAAGGCGTGCCTGGCTATGCCTATGTGGGCCGCTTCCTCATGGCCGTGGCCGATACGTTGACTGTCTACCTGGTCTATCTCATTGCTCGTAAGCTGTATGGACGCCGGGAGGGGTTGCTGGCGGCGGCCTTCTCCGCCTTCGCCGTTACCCAGATTCAACTCGCCCACTTCTTCGCCGTGGACCCCATCTCCGCCACCTTCACCTTGCTGGCGCTGTACGGGGCCATGCTGATGGGCGAACGGCGCACGGCTGGAGCAGCCGTGCTCACCGGTGTGGGAGCCGGGTTGGCCATCGCCAGCAAATTCAGCGCGCTCCCTATCCTCGCC
>DFBV01000132.1:3391-6609 GCA_002366755.1 Anaerolineales bacterium UBA3071 | reverse complement strand
AGCCGATGACTCCCTGAACCCAAGAGGAAACGGGCCAGGATGATGCCAGGTATCCAGGAAGCGGTAAGATAGACGAGAAGCATACCACTTCAGCGGTTCAACGGCAGCGCGAAGTCGTCCAAGACGATCATGTCCAGCACCGACTCCAGGCGTCTCAGCCGCCGGTCGTTGGTGACAAAGGCCGTTGCCCCGTGGATCAGGGCGGTAGCTACAATGCCTGATACCGTGGATGGGCTTCCAAGTGGTAGATGAAGATGACTGTGTCCAGGCCAAGGATGGCGTGCCTGTCTAGTCGCTCTCGGGAGCTTTCCATTCATCCCGCTCCTCTTCCAGTGACGAGGGTTACCTCATGACCCTGCACCTCCCAGGCGAGGAGTGAGAACTGATGAAATTGGCACCGTCGTGGATGAGTCCACGCGGGGCGGAATCACACGGTCGGATGATGTGTCTGCTCTGATCACAAGGGCAGATGACTGAGTTGATCCCGCACGCGCCGCGCTCGCGAAGCAGGCTGGGGTTTGTACCTTCGCCCCAGTTGGGGTAAAATCGCCTCATTCATCATCCAGGACAACATCCTTCCGCATTTCCATATCTCCCCGCCTTCCGGGGTACGAGTCTCAGGGAGGTCATGCATGAGGGCACTCAACGAACGCATTCGTCGCGAGGGAAAGAACCTGGGCCGGGGCATCCTCAAGGTGGACAGCTTCATCAACCACCAGGTGGACCCCATGCTCATGCTGTCCGTGGGACAGGCCATGGCTGCCCGCTTCTACAGTTGCGAGGCCACCAAGGTGCTCACTGCCGAGATCTCCGGCATCGCGCCGGCGCTGACTACGGCGTTGGCGCTGCAGGTCCCCGTCGTATACGCCCGCAAAACGAGGCCGGTGACCATGCACCCGAACGCCATTGAGGCCACTGCTCCTTCTCATACCAAGGGCAGCGAGGTCAAACTGATGCTCTCGCCGGAATTCCTCGGCCCTGGGGATCGGGTGCTGATTATAGATGACTTCCTGGCCAGCGGTCAAACCATCGGCGCCCTGGTGAAGCTGGCCCAGCTTGCGGGCGCCACCGTCGTGGGCATTGGCGCGGTGATCGAGAAGGCTTTCGAACAAGGACGGGAGGAGCTGGCGCACCTGAACGTGCCCATCGAGGCGCTGGCTGTGATCACCAGCATGGACGATGGGAAGATCGTGTTGGAATGAGCAACCGAGAGACGATCGTCATTCTCGATTTCGGTTCTCAATACAGCCAGCTCATCGCCCGGCGGGTGCGGGAAGCGCAGGTCTACTGCGAGTTGATCCCCTGGGATGCGCCGGACGAGCGAGCGCTATCGCTGTCGCCTCGCGGCTTCATCCTCTCCGGCGGTCCCGCCAGCGTCTACGAGCCTGGCGCGCCGACCCTGCCCACCTACGTGCTGCAAAGCGGTATGCCGGTACTGGGCATCTGCTACGGCATGCAGCTTCTGGCGCAGGCCCTGGGAGGCCGCATTGCTCCGGCCAGCGAACGAGAATACGGCCTGGCCGAACTCACGTTGACCAGTGTCGAGAATCCTCTGCTGCCTGCCCTCGTCCCTCGTTTCTCGTCCCCCATTCCTCCCTCGCCTCTCTCCGTGTGGATGAGCCACGGCGACCGCGTGGAGACGTTGCCGCCAGGCTGGCAGGTGCTGGCCGCCAGCGACAACTCCCCTGTAGCCGCCATGGGTGACCTGACCCACGGCCGCTATGGGCTGCAGTTCCATCCTGAGGTCGTCCACACGGTTAGCGGCAAGGAGATCATCCGTCACTTCCTGTACGACGTCTGCGGCTGCCACGGCGATTGGACGCCTGTGTCCTTCATTGAGCAGAGCATGGCCACCATCCGCCGCCAGGTGGGCAATGGGCACGTGCTCTGCGGGCTGTCGGGCGGGGTAGACTCGGCGGTGACAGCGGCGCTGGTGCACCGCGCTGTGGGCGACCGGCTGACCTGTGTCTTCGTGGACACGGGGCTGCTGCGCCGCGGTGAGCCAGAGCAGGTAGTGGAGACCTTCGAGCGGGCGCAGTCCATGCGGCTGGTGGCGGTCAACGCCAGCGAGGAGTTCCTGGACGACCTGGACGGCGTGACTGATCCCGAGGAGAAGCGCACACGCATCGGCGAACGGTTCGTGCGCGTCTTCGAGCGGGAGGCGGCGCGGCTGGCCGCCGACTGGGGTGAGATCGGTTTCCTGGCCCAGGGCACGCTTTACCCCGACGTCATCGAGAGCGCTCGCCGCGATGAGCACGGTGCAGCGCGCACCATCAAGACACACCACAACGTGGGCGGACTGCCGGAGGAGATGGGTTTTGAGCTGGTGGAGCCGTTGCGCTTGCTGTTCAAGGACGAGGCGCGGGCGGTGGGCGAGGCCCTTAGACTGCCGGAGGAGATCGTCTGGCGGCATCCTTTCCCCGGGCCGGGGCTGGCCATCCGCGTCATCGGCGAGGTGACCAGGCAGCGGTTGCAGACGCTGCGTGCCGCCGACGCCATCCTGCTGGAGGAACTGCGGGCCGCGGGGCTGTACCGTCAGACGGCCCAGGTCTTCGCCGTGCTGTTGCCGGTGCGCAGCGTGGGGGTGATGGGAGATGGGCGGACGTATGCCCACGTCGTGGCCTTGCGGGCGGTGACCAGCGAGGACTTCATGACTGCCGACTGGGCGCGGCTGCCCTACGGGTTGCTGGCCCGCATTTCCAATCGCATTGTCAACGAAGTGCCAGACGTCAACCGTGTGGTGTACGACATCTCCTCCAAGCCGCCGGCGACGATCGAGTGGGAATAGCACCTGTCGCCATTTGCTATTGCGGCGTTCCTGTAGTAAAATGGTCTAAACGGACAAAGAGGACAATAAGACCGACAATGAGGGTGCACACATGAGCGTGCAGATGGTGAGCCTGACCGAGGCCAAGAAGTCTCTAGGTGAGGTCGTCAGTCGAGCTGCCTACGGCAGCCAGCGCATCGTGCTGCTTTCGAGAGGCAAACCCAAAGCAGCGCTGGTGAGCCTTGCCGACCTCGAGCGGCTGGAACGATCTGACTCAGAGCGACAGGCGCGTCGGGTTCGGCGGCGAGAGGCGTTGGCTATGGCCGACTCGCTGCGGGCGGAAATCCTGGCCCGCAGAGGTGGTGAGCCCCTGCCTGATTCCGTTGAAGACGTGCGTCGTTTGCGAGAGGAGCGGCTCCATGAACTCGTCTCCGATCTGCGTTGACGCGAA
>DFBV01000132.1:0-3347 GCA_002366755.1 Anaerolineales bacterium UBA3071 | reverse complement strand
GATGCTGATGTCATAGCGCCTTCGCTTTGGGGCTACGAAGTGACATCGGTCATCCGCAACAGAGTTCATCGTCGCAAGCTGATGCCGGACGAGGGAGAGCGGGCATTTGCCGCGATCCGCAGGTTAGGAGTGGATCTACTGACCTTGCCGGACTTGCACGAAAGGGCCTGGAAACTGGCTAAGCGCTTTGACCGTCCCGCGGCCTACGATGCTCACTACCTGGCCCTGGCCGAGGCGTTGGCTTGTGAGTTTTGGACCGCCGATGAGCATCTGTACAATGCGGTGAAGAATCAGTTGCCGTGGATACGGTGGCTGGGCGACTTCCACCCCGTTGCTGAGTAGCCAATCGAGAGCGATGCGCAACTTCGCACGTTTGCTTCTTCTCATCTTGATTTTCGCCGTCATGGCGCTGGGACCTCGGGCCTGGAACTACGCACAAACCCAGGGGCCTGTGCCTGGCTGGGTCACGCTGGCCGGGCAGCCGCCCGCGGGGTCCACGCTCGACGAGATCGCTGAGGCCATCCGCGCCCCCTACTACACGGAGCCGGTGTGGGTCTATTACGGCGAGGAGCGGCTGCTGCTGCGCCCGGAGGAGGTGGGCTTCTCGGTAGACGCGGAGGCCATGCTGGCGGAGGCAGAGGCACAGCGGGAAGGACTGGGTTTCTGGCGTGGCTTCGTGGACGAGATCCTGCACCAAACCCCCGAACCTCTGGACATCTCCCTGCGTTACGACGTGGACGAAACCGCCGTCGGCGACTGGCTGAGCGACGTGGCGGTGCGCTACGACCGTCCCCCCACTTCGGCGGTGGTGGCGCCCATTCGGGGAGATGTGCCCTTCACTACCACCGTTGTCTTCCGCCCTGGCCAGCCTGGCCTGCGGCTTGACCGAGAGGCCTCGGCGCCCCGTCTGTTGGAAGCGCTCGCTTCGCCCAATCCAGAGGGACGGCAGGCCTGGCTGGTGCTGGCCGAAGCGGTGCCGCCCCCGCCCGATGTCACCCTGCTGGAGGAGGTGCTGCAGGAGCGGATGGAGCGGACCCCCCTCCTGTCCAGCGTCTTCGTTCGCCACGTGGCCAGTGGGCAGGAGGTGAACATCCGCGGCGACGTGGCCTACTCAGGTATGAGCGTGTTGAAGATTCCCATCTTCATTGGTATGTACCGGACGCTGGATAGCCCGGCGGACGTGGAAACCGCGGTAGCATTGACCAGCACAATGACGCTGCCCGGGGTCAGCAATGCCTACGCCAACTGGTTGCTCACCCAGATCGGCGACGGCAGCGCGCAGGAGGGGGCACAGCAGGTTACCAAGTTCATGCGACGGCTGGGCCTGACCAACAGCTACATGGCCGCGCCCTACGACGCCGACGTGCCCATACCACACGTCGTCACCGCCGCCAACAGCCGCAGCGATTTGACCGCCGATCCCGACCCCTACATGCAGACCACCCCCAAGGAGATGGGGCTGCTGCTAGAGATGCTGGCCAGGTGTGCCGAAGGAAAGGGAGCGCTGCTGGCCGCTTACCCCGACGAGATTCTGCCTGAGGAATGCCGGGAGGTCATCGCACTGTTGGAGATGAACCCCATCCCCACGTTCATCAAAGCCGGGCTGCCCGAAGGGACGCGCCTGGCTCACAAGCACGGCTTCTCCAACGAGAACCAGAGCGACGCGGGCATCATCTGGGGGCCGGGAGGTCCCTACGTCCTCAGCATCTCCGTCTACCAGCCGCACTGGGTGGAGTACCGCTACAGTCACCCCCTCATGGCGGACATCGCCAAGGCGACCTGGGACTTCTTCGCCCTGTGGGCCTCCACACGCGCCGAGTAGCGCCTGATCAACTCACCACCAGGGGCACGAAAACCCGCGGCCCCATCCCCGCCCAGCCGGCGCAGAAGCGTACGCCATCAATGTGGAACGAGGTCGCCTCCTCATCGTCATCGTTGTCGGCGGTGAAGTAGAGTTGCACCATCCCCTCCTGTTGAAGCCTCTGCAGATCCTCCAGCGTCAGCCGGTAGATGTACTCATCCCACGGCAGACCCGGTGCACCGTCGCTGGTGTTCCCCGCCCGCAGCAGCGAGATCAGCGTTTTGCCATTCAGGTTGCGGAAACTGGCTTTCAGATGGTCGTCGAAGGGGTCGTTGGGGTCGCTGCCGAAGCCGCCGTCGTCGCTGTGGATGCGGATGGCGAAGAAGAGAGTTGCTGCAGTGACGTCGGAGGGTATGGTCAGCAGTTGCCAGGCCTCCGCCGTGCTGCCGTATGCCCCCGCCAGCCGCAGCGAGCGCTCTCCGGAGTAGGCCACGCCCTCGTCCAGCACTGCCTCGCCCGTAAACTGCCAGTCCGTCAGCGGGTAGTCTACCTCAATTGTGTTGATGCGAGTGTCAACGCCGGACTATGCTCTGAGGTGGAGTGCATCGTTTCCGACGATGCGGCAAAGTCGGAGACTTTGCACTCCGTTGGCAGCAAGGGAGAAGCATCAACACGAAACAGGGAGACTACCGGATTTTGAGAAATCCGTGGAAATCCGTCTAATCCGCGGGAATCCGCGTCCCATTTTCAGACCCGGATTCCACCTTATTGTACCATGTCTTGGCGGACGCGACAAAACATGTCTGGGCACAGCAATCCTACGGCCTCACCAATGGCAACTGGGCGAAGTCGTCAGGCGACAGGGCGTCGAACTCGCTGGCATCTACCGCCCGAGGCGTGAAGCCGTTCAGGGCCTCCTCCTGGCTGATAGCAAAGTCAGCCGGATAGGCCACATCAATGATGCGGGGATGGATGTTGCTCTCTGGCGGAGCGCCGCCAAGACGCCATTGGGCCGCATCTTCGTTGACGTCACGGATGCGCCAGACGCCGCTGCTGGGGTAGCCCTCCTGACTCATGACCATGGCCACATAACCCCACGAGGCCGGATCGAGCGCGTCCACGCTCAGGCCCAAGCTCTCGGCAAAGACCTTCCTGGCCACCCGAATGGTGATCTTGCTCTGGCCCGGGTCGCTGATGATATTCAGCGTGCTGATGTCGCCGATCTGCGCCGGCTCCGGGGAGTCGACCGTCGGTGGGCCGTAGAGTCCTGGGGTCCAGCCCTCGGCCCAGATGGCAAACTCCCAGCCGCTGCCGTCGGGCAGGGCCGCGTTGCGCCCCGGCAGCAGCTTGCGCTCACCGCCCTCGGCGGCGTCAACGTAGACGTCCAGGGCGTGGATGCCCATGCCATTGGGCGCGCCCCAGTCGTTGTTGAGCCTGCCCCCAAAGGTGAAGCGGAAGATCAGGTTGTTGTCATCCTCGGCCACGGCGAACTCGGTCAGGTCGTAGGCTCTGGCTCCGAACACACCGTCCTTGGGGTAGACGTAGC
>DFBV01000244.1 GCA_002366755.1 Anaerolineales bacterium UBA3071 | reverse complement strand
ACCTCGCATCCCAGCTATCTCAGCGACCGCATCCTGGATGCTGTGGCGGAACTGCCCAAGGTGTGCGAGCACATCGAGGTGGCGGTGCAAGCGGGGGATGACGACGTGCTGCGCCGCATGCGGCGAGGCTACGGTGTGGCCGACTATCGCGCCCTTGTGGAGAGGATTCGCCTGCGGCTGCCAGGCTGCAGCATCGCCACCGACATCATCGTGGGCTTCCCTGGCGAGACGGCTGCGCAGTTCCAGGCCACGGTTGATCTGCTCGCGGACTTGAGGCTAGACACGGTCCACGTGGCCGCCTACTCGCCCCGGTCGGGCACCCTGGCCGCTCGCAAGATGGTTGACGACGTCCCGGCGGAGGAGAAGAAACGCCGGCTGAAGGTGGTGGACGAGTTGCAGGAGCAGATCGTGGGCCAGATCAACCGCCGCCTGCTGGGGCAGACGGTGGAGGTGTTGGTGGAAGGGAAGCACAAGGGGAAGTGGCGCGGCCGCACGCGCACGACCAAGCTCGTCTTCTTCCAGGATGATGCCGACTGGCGCGGCCGGTTGGCCGCCGTGCGCATCACCTGGGCTGGGCCGTGGTCCACACAGGGGGAAGTGATGGCTGACGCGTCGCCGTAGCCATGTTCGCCCTGTTCATCATCTTCGCAAATTGGACCTCCGAGTCCTCCGCAGGACTCGGAGGTCTTTGTGTTGCGCTTGGAACTCAGCCCGTGTGGGCTAGGGGTCCGGAATGCAAAGCCTCTGGCCCACCCAGATGAAGTTCGGGTTGGTCAGGCCATTAGCGGCCATGATCGCGGACACCGGCACGCCGTAGCGCAGGGAGATGGAGGAGAGCGTCTCGCACTTCCTCACCACATGCCAGGCCACGCATGGCGGTGGCGTTCGCTCCTGGCGGTTGGTGAAGTTGGCGTGCGCACACTCGTGCTTGGGCGGGAAGGTGACCGTGACCTTGCGTGACGTTCCTGACACTGACCACCAACCATCTTGCAGGGTCTCCTCGACGAAGTAGCTACCGGGGTCGAGGTCGCCAAAGCGGTAGTACCCGGTACCGTCGGTGATCGTCGTGTCCAGCACGTTGCCGCCAAGATCCAGCAGCTTGATCTGCCAGTTGGGCAGGCCCGCGCCATCGAAGGCGTCCGTCTTGTAGCCATCGATGCAGATGTCACGTGGGGCCTGCTTGTTGACGAAGACGACGATGGCTACGATCTCTTCGTCGCTGGGCACCAAAGTTACCGCGAGCTTCGTCGGCGAGATGGGCTTCCATCCGACCTGTAGCTCCTCCCAGACCACGTAGTCTCCCATGGGCAGGCCACAGACCTGGAAGTAGCCCGTGCCATCGGTCCAGCGGTGCCAGTTCTGGCCTGTGTCGACGTTCTGGATGGTGATGTTCCACATGGGCAGGCCGACCTCGAACTCGTCCACCTTCCAGCCCTCGATGCAGCCGCGCGGCGGCGCGTTGTGGAAGATGGGTGCCTCAACATCCTTCCCTGGGCCGGGGTATACGACGACCACTTCCTGCTGCTCGCCATCCAGGGCCGTCCAGCCAATTGGACGGTCCTCTTCGAAGACCCACGTCCCCAGTGTCACTCCGCAGATGCGGTAGTGGCCATTGGGCTCAGTGACCGCCACCAGGACCTCGCTGGGGTTGTCCTTGGCCCAGGCCCGGATCGTCCAGTTACCCAGACCGAAGCCTTTGTCGTCCAGCTTGAAGCCCTGAGCGCACAGATCCGGCGCACGATTCTTGAAGCGTACCTGCTCGCACACTTCCACGTTGTCCACCGTCACCGTGAACTCCTGTGCGGTGATGGACGTCCAGCCAGGTTCCACTTCCTCCCAGATGATCCACTCCCCCAGCGTCAGGTCGTCGAAGCGGAAATAGCCATCCTCACCGGTCACAGTGCAGAATGTGGGGTCTTCTTCACCCTTGGGATGGGCGCAGACAGACCAGCCCGGCAGCCCTCGGTGCTGGTCGTCAATCTTGTACCCTTCCACGCAGCCAGTCCACCTGCGGCGGTTCTGGAAGACGAACTTGTAGCAGTCGTCTTCGTTCTCCATGGGATACAGCACCACCTCTGCCCCGCCGCTCCAGGGCTCGGCCGGCTCCCAAGGATACTGCACGACCTCGCGGATGAGCCACTTGCTGGGCGTTAGGTCATCGAAGCGCACCTGGCCGCCCTTGTCGGTCACTCCCGATTGCCACTTGCCGCCGGAAGTGGGCTTGATCTGGATCTCCCAGCCTTCCAACGGCGAGCCGTCGGCCTCGTTTGTCTTGGCCACGATCAGGCAAGCGGGGATGGGCACTTCTCTGTTCTTGAAGCGGATCTCGTAGCAGCCGTCGTAGCCGTACTCCAACTCCTTCTGGAACTCACTGGCCGTTACCGGCTCCCAGCCTCGGGGTATGACCTCAGAGAAGGTCCACAGACCCGGGGCCAGGTTGTCGAAGTGGAAGTAGCCGCTGTCGTCCGAGACCGTTTGCAGCGGCTCTATCCCTTCCATGTGCGCCTCGATGATGAAGCCGCCCAGGCCGAGGTGTTGCTCATCGATCTTGCGGCCAACCACGCAGATGGCGCCGGGAAACTGCGTGTCGCCGCCGCCGGCGGGGGGCACGCATAGGGTCTGGCCAACGTAGATGAAGTCGTAGTTTCGGAGAGTGTTTGCCGTGGCCAGTTCCGAGGTGGTCAGCCCGTAGCCCTGGGCGATTCTGCTCAGTGTCTCGCCGCGCCGTACGATGTGCGTCTGGCTACAGGCCGGCGCGGCCATCGCCGAGTGGGCTCCGCTCCCCCACAGCCCTGGCACCGCCAGCGAACCGACGAGGGTCGCTATCGCCAGCACCAGTACCGCAGCCAGGCTCAAGGCCAA
>DFBV01000145.1:879-3805 GCA_002366755.1 Anaerolineales bacterium UBA3071 | reverse complement strand
GGGGCTTCGCTGGGCGTGGCGACCAACAAGCTGGTGGCCAAAGTCGCCTCGGATCGGGACAAGCCGGGCGGGCTGACCGTGGTGCGCCCTGGTCGGGAAGCGGAAGGGCGGAGGGGCCGGGGAGCGGAGGTGCTCCTCTGCACCCCTGCACCCCTGCTTCTTTGGATCCTGCTTCGGCCGGCACGGCGAAAGCATGGCGCGGCTGGCGCGGGGGATTGACAACCGGTCCGTGGTCACGGAGCAGGAAGTCAAGTCGGTGAGCCAAGAAAGGACCTTTGCCCGCAACCTGAGAGACACGGACGCTCTCAAGGGGCAATTATGGAAGCTCAGCCAGGGGGTGGCACGGCGGCTGAAGAAGACGGAGATAGCAGCGGCGACGGTGGCCATCAAGCTGCGCTACGCCAACTTCGAGACTCTAACGCGGCAAATGAGGCTGGCTGTGCCCACCGATGACGAACGGGAGATCTATCGGGCGAGCCTGGTGCTGCTGAAGCGGGCGTGGCAACAGGAGCGGCCAGTGCGATTGCTGGGGGTCGCGGCTCGACAGCTATCGCCGCCGACGAGACAGTTGTCGTTGCGGCAGGATGGGGATGCTGAGGGAAGAACTTGGCAATACGGCTGATTCTCTTTCAGCCCTCTGCAAATTGTGCGCCGAAAACAAGACTGAGGAAGATCGCTGGTCGTGTTTTTCATGGTTGACTCCACTGAAAGAACTGCTAGACTCGCCACTGAGGCACAGAGGGCACGGGGATTCTTGAAGTGTCTCTCAAGAAATCAATGACTCTTGCGTTTGCTTTGGACTATCTGGGATTCTCACCTCCTCCACAACTGCAACACTCGGTATGGGTGGTTGGTTAATCCTTACCCAAAGGGGACTTTCACCCCTCCAGAAGCGTCAAGCTTCGCTTGACGCACTAACGGCACGCTGTTCAGCCGCCGACTCTGGCAAGACTCGCTCCAATAACCAGAACGATTGATGGCAAAACATGCCACCCATACCCGCGCCGAAGGCGGTCGGCTGCAACCGCTTGTTGGGCGGCCTAAATGCGCAATCTACCTTCTTCTCGATATCACAATACTTATCAGACCGAGCACACCAATCCCAATCGCACCAGCAGTAGAGTAGTCCCCCTTAGCAAACAGAAACATCAGAACTGCTATGACCACCAAGACTACGCCAACGATGAAACGAGACTTGTTCAACTGAGAATTCTTCATTGTTGACCTCCTTGGATTGGCCGCCCAACAACCACTACGTAGAGATTTTTCCGAATAGTTGCGCATTGGCTGTGAGCATCACCGTCACCCTGGCCATCCTCAATCCAGAATCAACCGCGCTCGTTTGAAGCGGGACATGGCCGCCATGAGCAGCACCACATCTAACACCAGCAGAACGGCCACGATGACGAGTATGATCTGCTCGAAGCTGAGAGCCCCTAACACTTCCTGGAGGCGCGCCTTTCCAGAGTCCGATCCCATGATGGCGAACAGCCCAAACTGGAGTATCATGGGAGGGATCAGGAGAACGGCCATCAGGGTTTGCTGGGCCTCCTGTGCCGTCGCCGCTCGCAGGGAGAACAGCACTCCCGCCCCAGCGGTGAGCATCGCTACCAGGAAGCTGAATGCCAGGTCAGCCAGAAGGATGGATGGCTTGTAGAACAGTATGTGGCCGTCCCAGTGGGCGATGTTCACCGTCACCAGGCCTATCGCCAAGAGCACTAGCGTAACGCCCCAGCCAAAAGCCACCGAGGTGATCATCTTGCCGAACAGAATGGCCCGGTCGGACAGGCGGCTGGCCAGCAGCGTGGGCAGGGTGTGCCGCTCGCGCTCGCCGGCAAAGGAATCGGGGATGGACATCCCCACCAGGATAAGCGGGGCCACAAAGGCGAGCAGGAGGGAGAGTGGACTCTGCACCCACTCCACTCCTTCTTGCAGTGGAAAGAATATGGCCAGTAGAACTGGGCTGAACATGCCCAGCAGGGCCTGGGCACGACGGCCTCGGATGCGGAACAGCCCCTTCCTTTCCTTCCACATCACGGTCAAAATGTCGTTTTTCATCTCTCTTCCTCCATCAGAGTTAGGAACACTTCTTCCAGGCTGGCCTTGCCACGACGGACCTCTTCCACCTGGACGCCGGCGCTCACCATCAGGCTGACCAACGGCGCAGTGTCTGTCTCTTGGCGCAGGTCAATCACCAGGTGATCGCCGTGCACCTCAGCGGCGGTGATCTCCGGTCGCGCTCGCAACAGACCCAGGGCATTCTCATCGAATCCACGCCCGACGATCTCCAGGCGGGGGCCGCCGGATCGCGCTCGCAAGTCATCTGGATCGCCAATCGCCACCAGCTTGCCCTCGCGGATCACGGCCACCTGGGAGCACAACCTCTCGGCCTCGGCCATGTTGTGGGTGGTCAGGAAGACCGTCACCCCCTCGCGGCCGGCCAGGGCCTCCAGGTCGTCGCGCACCGCAGCCGCCGCCATCACGTCCAGGCCGGCGGTCGGCTCGTCCAGGAAGACCAGGGGCGGGCGGTGAAGCATAGCGCGGGCCAGGGCCAGTTTCTGCTTCATCCCCTTGCTCCACGTTCCCACCCGCTCTTTCCGCCGCTCCCACACTCCCATGTGGCTGAGCAGTTCTTTGATGCGAGCCTGTCGTTCGGTCGCTGGCATTCGCCAGATCCGACCATAGAACTCCAGGTTGTCCTCCGCGCTCAGTTGCTCGTAGACGCCGGAGTGTTCGAGGAGGGCTCCGGTGCGGGTGCGAACCTCGTCCGGCTGGGTACGGGTATCGAGGCCCAGCACCTCAGCTCGTCCAGACGTCGGTTCCAGCAGGCCCAGCAGCAGGTTGATGGTGGTGGTCTTGCCGGCGCCGTTGGGGCCCAGGAATCCGAAGATGATGCCAGATGGCACCTCCAGCGAGAGGCCGTCCA
>DFBV01000145.1:0-795 GCA_002366755.1 Anaerolineales bacterium UBA3071 | reverse complement strand
ACCACAGATGTCAAATTCGCGCATAGGCCATCTGGGGGATTTCGGTATTGGCCAGGTGGCCAGTCTTCTTCTTGGCCTGGTGGCCAATAGGGTAATGGCTTTGAGTTTCATCTCGTCTTCTCCGCTTGTCAGTCTGCCCATGCTGTGTTGATGCCAATCCTTCTCCCCTCTGCGGAGGTATCACCGGGGCTACCGGAGTGCAAAGTCTCCGACTTTGCCGCATCGTCAGAGACGATGCACTCCAGTCCACTATTCGCGTCAGGACGTGAAGTAATCAGCAGCCGAGTCCTGCAGCAGCACCCAGAAGGTGTAGATGCCGATGGCCGTCCCCAGCGGGAAGTTGACCAAACCCAGGAAGCCCACGACCATGGCCAGGATGCGACCGCATGCCTTTCGCCGCAGTAGTCCATAGCCAGCCACCATGCCCGGTATGCCCAGCACCACCAACAGCGCGCCAACGGTGGTCCCGATGATGCCCAGTATCCTGGTGGCCTCCAGATCACCTGTGGCAGCACCGATGCCCCATAGGAAGGCAAAGACGAAGCAGCCCAACAGCAGCATGATGCCGTTGCCCACGATGTGCAGCCAACCCAGGACGGCGACGTGCTGATGCAACTGCTGTTCGTTCAACTGATTCATTCTGTACCTCCGATTTGTTTTGGTTGATGTTCCGTAGCTTGACTGACCTCAGAAGTCGACTGATTGTGCCAACATGCCCTAATCACACTGGCTTCCGGGCGGATTCTTGACATGAGCCTCCTCGTTAGGCGCCAGTTGCCTCCCGATTCCTGGCTA
>DFBV01000178.1:4676-4938 GCA_002366755.1 Anaerolineales bacterium UBA3071 | reverse complement strand
ACCAAGTCATACGTCCTCTTGTGGCGGATGCCAGCCGACCCTTGCCCAGCGGCGGCGTGCTTCTACGATGTCGGGGTGGTTCATGTTCAAGGCAGCCACAGTAGCCTGCCCCACAGGCGTCAGGCCGATGATCTCGCTGCCATCCTCACTCCAGTGGAAGTGCTGGCGCCATTGCTGTCGGCGTGGATGGAACAGCGGTACGCTCTCGCCTGTCAAAGGGTCCTGGGCCTCAACCTGCGCACCCTTGAACTCGTTGCAGGAA
>DFBV01000178.1:3966-4557 GCA_002366755.1 Anaerolineales bacterium UBA3071 | reverse complement strand
TAGGCACACTGGTTGCGGGATTCGGCCACCACGCGCTGGCGCAGAGAGCGGGGGATGCGCGTTCTGGTCATCCGGGTCTTTGCAACTCTTCTCGCGAGGGGATGCGGTGCCCACGCCATTTCAAGAGCATATAAGCGTGAGCCTTTTTCAGCGTCAGACGACGGGCCTCTTCGCCGATAGCGTGCAGCGTTTCTTTCTCGCCAGCCGTGATGGTCCCCTGGTTGTTCTTGGCCAGCAGGCGGTTATACAACCGCTGGCGGGCTGGCGACAACTGACTCTGCGCCACCCTCCACAGGGCTTCGTTGTCAAGGTTTTCCAGCGCCTTCAATTCTTCTTGCAGAGGAGATGGCAGATCACCAGCCAACGGGGGGACGGCTTCCATCAGGCGCTCGGCGAGAAACTCTTCCAGCGCCTTCCGGGCTATGGTTGCAGCCCGATGATAGCGTTGTAGCGTCTCATCCGGCAATTGAAGGGCTACGGTCTGGGTCACGAGCAGCCTCCTTGGTAAGGCAGTCAGGTAAGAGACGGGTTTTCACTCCTTTGGTCAGATTATACATGGGTTTTGTCTGGACGTCAAACGACAAGTAGCTG
>DFBV01000178.1:2064-3910 GCA_002366755.1 Anaerolineales bacterium UBA3071 | reverse complement strand
CTGCAACTCATCATTCTCATAGCGCCGCAGGAATTCGGCCGTGGACAGGCCATATCGGGTTTCAAATGTGCTCAGTCGCTGCTGGGTGCGCCGGATGCCCGCTTCCAGGAGGCGCAATTCGTTTTGCAACGCCGCCTCCACCAATGGCCGCAGAAGACGCTGTCGGGGAGAAACCAGAATGAGTTCAGCCATCAGTAATCCATGCTGGCTACTCGCCCGGGGACAGCCGGATGATGCCGGGCAGGCGGTCGAAGTGGCGATCGAAACTGAAGATCTCGCGCATCCCTCGTCGCTCCATATGAACCGCCACCAGCGCGTCGGCGAAATCTACGTTCTTCTCGGCAAAGAGGTGCAAGGCAGCCAGCAGACCGGGTTTATCGTCCGCTTCCAGTCCCTTGTGGCTGAACAGTTCCTGCAAAACTCGTGCGATGTCGTCATGAGGATAACCGTAGAAGGATTGGAGCACCCACACGGTCTCGGCAACGACGATGTCGTCAAGCACGAGCGTCACCTCGCCTTGCTCCACCGCTTCGAAGAGGGCGTGAGCCTGAGCCGCCATCTCCGGCGGGTCACCCGTCAGGAAGCGCAGGATGACATTGGAATCAACGTAGGCGCGTCTCATTCATCACCTCGGGCCAAACGTTCTCCCAGCTTGCCGCGGATCTCTTCGCGAATGAGCTGATGCCCCTGGTAGGCCCGGGTGGCCGGGAGCACGCCGTAGAGTTCGCTCAGGGGACGATGGTGCAGGGGGACCAAGACCAACTGGTCGCCCTCGAGCAGGAAAAGCAAGCTGTCTTGTCTCTCGATCCCCAGAGCTTCACGGATGGCCTTGGGAATCGTGATCTGCCCTTTCGCCGTTACCGTAGCTGTTGCTGTCGTCATCGTGTTTCTCCTTGGTGTTTTCACTCTCGCTTACAGCATACCATATTCCCTTACTGCTGTCAAGTCGTAAGGCGGGCCACGGCAAGACCAGCGGAGGGGCAGGGGAGCAAGGGAGCGGAGGGGCGGGAGAGCGGAGGAGCAGGGGTGCAAGGGAGCGGGGGGGCGGAGGAGCGGGGGAGACATGGAGATAGGGAGACGGGAAGACGGGGAGAGCCGGAACTACGAGACGAGGACCAGTTCCAGCCGTTCCGGGCGCAGGGCGTGCTGCGGCGGCGCCAGTGTACGCCGGTGTGCCTCGGTGCGCTTGAGCAATGCCTCTGTCTGGTCAATAGTGCGAGAGACCGTGTCAATGACATCACCGGCGATCTCCGCTGGTACGTACTCTGTACCGCACCGGGGGCATACCATGGCCGGGATGCCGGTCATGGCAGCGCGCACGCCCTTGCGCTCGAACTGGATACGGATCAGGCGGAGTTCAGTTTTCGCCCCGCACTCATGACAGACGATGATCAATCCTTTCATCTTCGATCCTTTCTCTTTCGCCTTCGCCGGGTTGGCGTTTCCCATTCTTCTTCAGAAGGGACGTAGGCAGTCACTACATCCACCGGTTCTTGCGGCTCGTGGTGCTCACAGATCACGTGCAATGGCATGGTAACGCCTTCGACAACCACGTCGGCATAGAACAAACAGCGCTTGCGCTCGGGATAGCTTTCAACCACCATGCCGGCGAGAACCGCGTAAGCCACATCATCTCTGCTGAAGCCTTCTTTAACGGCGTGTTGCATGGCATGGGGACGCAAGGCGAAGTTGTCGCTCGCTACCTGATGTCGAAGTGCGTCGAAGTCTATCTCGTGCTCATCACCTGGATGATGCACAAAAGCGCCTTTCCATAGACGTGTTTGTAACCAACTCGGTTGTTATTATAGCAGACAATGCGCATAGAGTCAAACAGACCCAGGGGAGC
>DFBV01000178.1:0-1961 GCA_002366755.1 Anaerolineales bacterium UBA3071 | reverse complement strand
GAGAAAGGGCTGGTGAGGAGCGGAGATGATCAGCTCGGGCCAGGATGTCCTGATCCTCAGCCTGAGGCATTGTCTCAGCGACGGCGAGCACGTCGTGACCAACGCTGCGCAGGTACTCCAGTACCGCCGCACCGGTGGACTCATCTACGATGAACTGCATGGTGGCTGCCACCTACGCGGGAACGGCGAGGGGGAAAACATCCTCATGGGCCAGCACTTGGGCCGCGTAGGCCAGGGCAGCGCGGATGTCAGCGGGCTGCAAACGGGGGTACTCCTGCAGGATGTCACGCTCCGGGATGCCTTGAGCCAACATGCGCACAATCAGCTCCACCGGGATGCGGGTTCCTCGGATCACCGGCTTGCCGACCATGACTCGGGGGTTCATGCTGATACGCTGCCAAAGCTGTTCGTCCATGAGCCTCACTATGCTCCTCAGAGAGTCCAGGATCTGTAGCTACAGATAGTATAAGCGATGTTGGAGTGATTGTCAAACAGGCAAAGCTATGGCCGATGGCGGAGGTGCAAGGGAGCAGGGCCGCTGGCCGGATTACTGCAACCCCGACGGCGAGTATATCGTGGGCGACGTGCGCGACCGGGAAGCGCTGCGCAAGCCCATGCAGGGCATGGACGTTATCTTCCACCTGGCGGCCGCCGTGGGCGTGGGCCAGTCCATGTACGAGATCGAGCGCTACGTGGACGCCAACACCCGCGGCACAGCCGTGCTACTTGACACTCTGGTCAGTGATGCTACAATAGGGGACGGGATAGGCACGGAGCGGGCTTTCACAGCATGTTCTCAGCCCGGTCACCAGCTTTTCTCCCCGGGTAGAACATAGAGAGGAGGTGCCCGATGGCGACGCATGAGATGGTATTGGAGGCGGTGAACAGCCTGCCGGACGAGCGGATAAACGAGGTGCTGGGCTTCATTAGCTATTTGCAGTGGCGGGAAGGGTTGCTTGAGGACCAGTCCTGGTTTTGGAGCCCGGCGTGGCAGGCTCGTATTCGCCAAGGGGAAGCAGATATCGCCGCCGGCCGCACCAAACGGGTGACGGCTGAAGATATTGAGGAAGGGCTAGACTGGCTGGATGTCTGACATCGCTATCGAACTCACTGAACGAGTCAAGGCGGACTATCAAGACCTGCCTGCGCATGTGAAGAAGAAGTTCAAGAAACAGTTGCGTTTCCTGGCCGCCAATCCCAGGCATCCCTTCCAAGAAGTCACTTCCGGTTTCCCGCCAACTCACCCGACGGTGAACCATAGACGGGCGAGAAAGGGGTGGTGACGGGCGGGGCCGGATTCATGGGCTCTCACCTGCCGGAGGAGCAGGGGAGCAGGGGCGCGGAGGAGCGGAGGGGCGGGGGAGCGGAGGAGCAGGGGTGCAAGGGAGCGGAGGAGCAGGGGCGCGGAGGAGATAGATGATACAGAGTCATGAGGAATTGGAGGTGTACCAGATGGCCTTCAAAGCAGCGATGAGGATCTTCGAGGTCTCCAAGAAGTTTCCTCGTGAGGAGACGTATTCGTTGACGGATCAGATTCGCCGCTCCTCGCGCTCGGTATGTAGCAACATCGCTGAGGCATGGCGGAAGCGACGGTATGAGGCGGCTTTTGTGAGCAAGTTGAACGATGCCGAATCGGAAGCGGCGGAGACCCAAACCTGGATTGGCTTTGCAGTAGAGTGCGGCTATCTCTCCAAGGAGTTGGGGCAGGAATTGCGCCAAACCTACGATTACATCATCGGCAAACTCGTCAACATGATCATCAAGCCTCAACCCTGGCTGATGCCAAGGAGACGCCAATGACTTCTCCCCAGCACCCTGGCGCCTCTGCACCCCAGCCCCTCTGCTCCTCCGCACCTCAGCACCCATGCTCCCCGCCGCCGACCGTCGTGATCGAACCGACGCGCGGCTGGGCCTCGTTGCAATTGAGAGCCGTCTGGGAGTATCGCGAACTGCTCTACTTC
>DFBV01000180.1:3693-8320 GCA_002366755.1 Anaerolineales bacterium UBA3071 | reverse complement strand
TTCGGGTCGAGTGTCTGCAACCGATCCCGCCTGGGGCCAAGACACCTCAGGATGGCTCTGTACCTGACTTTCCGGGGGCCGACGATACTCCTGACCCCTGTTTTCCACCCCCTATCTCCCACTCTCGCACCACTCACCTCTTCCCCCTTTCGCAAACCGTTTTCTGTGCCCAAACCGCTCCCTTTTGCGACTCTTACCACCAGGCTCTATACGTCGTTGCAGAAACGACGAAACTCACAGGTCACGCAGCGCGCCCGCCTCCGCGGCGGCCCCGGCATCGCCTCCCGCTCCACCATCTCCCGCATGGCACGGAGCTGGCCCACCACATCCCGTCGCAGCGCCGGAGTGATGGCCACCTCCTGAGTCCGCCGACTGGGAATGAAGTATAGAAAGCCCCGCCGCACAACTCCTTCCCCCTCTCCTTCCAACATCAACGCGTAGGCCGTGAGTTGAAGGAACAGGTGGTGCCCCGCCCGTCCCGGCGAGTGCTTGTATTCCACCGGGATCACTTCTGCCACACTGCCTTCCCCAGCCAATACACGGATCACCATGTCCACCTTGCCGCTCAACCCCAACCGCTCTGAAACCAACGGAACGTCAAAGCGCCGCTCGCCCTGCTGCAAGCCGTAGGCACTCAGGTTGCGCCGCCGCTCCAACCCTTCTGCTGCATCATGAGCCTCAATCCCCGCCCGCATCTTGTAGGTCATGGGACGGATCAAAGGCAGACAATAGGTGTAGTACACGATGCGCGGGCAGAACGTGTACTGCTTGAGATCGGTAACTGTGAATGTCAACATCGGTGGAAGACCAGGCAATCGCAAGCGTGGCCCCTACGAAGCCTTTCGCTCTTTGATGTACACGAGTCGCTGGCGCCAATCCTTCTCGCAGATGGGAAAAAGCTGCACGTTCCCCGGCAGCTTGCCCATGCGCTTCTTGATCTTCAACATCAACTCCTCCTGATGCGTGCGCACCAGATCGCCCTGGAAGGCAGAGTACTGGATGCGCTCCAGCCCGTAATCCAGACAAAAGTCAGCGACCTTCGTCCGCGCGCCGTCGTTGGGGATGTCGTATACCAGTAAGCACTTCATGACTGATGGCTGTTGACCGCCTGCCGCTCATGGCTGTCTACCATCTGGCGACGAAGGGCGTGTACTTGGCCCGATCGCCACGCACGAAGGTAGCTACGTGCCGCGCCTGCGTTTGGAGGATGATTCGCAAACTCTGCTTCTTGCGCTCGTAGCGCTCCCCAGCCTCCAGCCGGGCCAGGACCTTCTCTGCCAGCGTGCGGCGCGTGGGCTCGTCCAACCGCCCACGCTCGTCCAGGGCAATGTTCACCCCTTTGTTGACTAATCCGAAGACGGTGCGGTCCACCACAGTCTGCCGAAACTCCTCGATCATGTCGAGCACCAGGCTGGGCTTGCCCGGACGGTCCGCGTGCAGGTAACCCGCATAGGGATCGAGCCCGGCCAACACTGCTGCCCGCTCCACCTGCGAGTAGAGGATGCCGTAGCCATAGTTCAGAGCACTGTTCAGAGGGTCTTTCGCCCCCCGAGTGCGGCGACCTGGCCAGTCCAGATCGGCCAGCAGCAACGACTTCACCGCCGACCAGTACTCTTTGGCTGCTCGTCCTTCGGCGGAAAGCAGTTGAGGCCGGAGTTCATCCACCCGCTCGGCCCGCAGGCCACTGATCTCGCTCACGTGCTTGCTCACCTTCTCCGCAGCCGCCCGCACCTCGTCATGAAGCTTCAGATCCTTGGCCTTGCGATACTTGGCCATGTACTTGAGCAGGTTGGCCTGGTTCTGCACTTTGCCCGAAGCAAATGCCTTGGCCAGCGCCACCCCCCGCTCATCCTCGAAAGCAAGGAGTTGCGCGCGGCGCGTCCGCACCGTCCCCGTCAGGCCTGCGGCGTAGAGGCTGGCATACGGCTTGCCCCCATAGCCCAGGAAGTGGATGGGGATGCCCCTCTCGCTGCAAGCGCGCACGGCGTCGGCCGAAATACTCACCCCTCGAGTAGTGACAAGCACCATCTCCAACGTCAGCAGGGGTGCTTCCACCAGCTTCTCCTTACCCTTGCTCACCCGCAAACGCTCGCTGTGCTTGCCGAGGAAGGCACCGTATTGGTCTACGATCAAATGTTGGATAATGGGCATGTGAAAATCACCAATAGAGCGAGCCAGCGAGTCAGCGAGAGAACGAGTCAGCGAGAGCGTTGGCGGTTGAGTTCGGTGACCAGCAGGGCAATCACCTCATCGGCCAAGGCCAGGCGGTGCTCCAGCACCTCCGGTCAAAGGAGTTGTCGGCCACGCCAATACCAGCCTTTGCTTTCGCGCGCCGACCCGATGGAGACCGTGAAGAACCAGTTCCGTTGCTTGCCATAGCCTCGCCCACGCCCTTCTTCAACATTGGCGCCAATGGAGCCGACGCTGCGGATCAACTGCTCCGCCACGGCCCGCCCGCGCTTATCCCGCATCAGACTCTCACAGTCTCGCCACGCCAGATCATACAGAAACAGCGCCTTGCGATAGCCCAGAAACCCCCATACCGGCTCCCTCCTCACCCGCTCGTGAACCGTCACCTCCCACTCCTCATAAATCATCACCATCTCTCCTCATCGCTGACTCGCCGACTCGCTGATTCGCTCATTCGCCGACTCGCTGATTCGCTGACTCGCCGACTCGCTCATTCGCCAATTCGCATCCAACCATTCCCCTTCACAGCGTCCTTGCCGACGTGCACCACCTCGCCCCACACCAGCCAGGGGAGGAACGGTTCCAGGTCGCCAGCGAAGGTGACACGGCCGATGAAGCCGCCGCGGGGCGTGGCTCGCCTGAGCCGTGTGGAGTAGCTGTCCAGGTCCTCCCAGCGGGTGTGGTCCTCCACCACCTGTACTGCTTCGGCCTGGGCCATCACCTCCCGAAAGTCGAATTCCCAAGGGTGGTCGCTGAACTCACCGGTCAGGGCGCGCAGTCGGCCGTGCAGTCGCTGGATCAGCGGGCGGAAGGTCGGCCGGCGCTCCAGTTTCCCTCGCTCAATGATGCGCGAGGGAGTCTTGAAGATCAGGGTGATGACATCGCTGGGCAACTGCTCTGCCCGTGCCAGCACCTGCTGGTGAGTGACCGGCCGGTCGGGCACGGAGACCAAGGAATCCTCCTGGCACATCACCGACTGTCGCTCCCCGCTCAGCCGGTTCACGGCAGCGATCTCTCGAATGGCGAAGGTGCCTCGTCGCCAGTCGCCGTTCTCGCTTCGCAGCCGCTTGCCCAACCCCTCTCGTTCCAGCGACTTGCTTCCCAGCACCACGTAGGGGAAGAGATCCAACGCTCTGGCGAATATGGTCAGGCCGAACTCCAGGATCTCGCCAGACTCGTAGAACCAGGTTGACGAAGTAGCCGATCTGCGAACGTCCCCTCGCCGACTCGCCGACTCGCTGATTCGCTCACTCGCTGATTCGCCCCTTCGCTGATTCGCTGATTCGCCCATTCGCTTCAACGGTGGTTCGATGGTATAGGGCCTGGGCACTTCTGTCCCGCGTCCGCTCTGGGGATTACGGGTGGCTACCAGGAAGCAAATGGGGCAGGTGGCCCAGAGGGCGCACTCCCCGCAGCCTCTAGCCTTCTTGTCGTAGCAGAACTGGCGTCGCAGAGCATGGAACAGCGCCCCGCGGATGGCCGAACCCTGATGCTCGTTGAGCAAGATGGGCGTTTGCACCTCGCAGGTGAACTGCAGTTGATGGGCGGTGAAACCTTGCATGGTTCAACTCCTTTCCAGTATCCTGGAAGCGGATTGAGACAGCGGTCAGTTTGTCCCCTGCGCTGTTTGAGGTATAATGTTGAGTGAATTCGGGCCAATTGGCGAAGCGAGGGAGGTGAGTGAGATGGCCACGATTACACTCAGCGATATCCTGGACGATCTGAGAGTTGCCGACCAAGTGCTAAGAAAATTCGAGCAGCGCTACTGGATAAGCTCGGCCGACTTCTACAAACTCTATTCTCAGGGCTTGCTGGACGACGGCCAGCACCGTGAAGACTTCTCGGAGTGGGCTGGCTACTACAAACTCAAGCTCAAACGGGAGGCAGCGCTGGAACAATTGTCGCGGCAGCGGCTGGAGCGTTTGCGCAGCCAGGCCACTGACGAAGCATTTGACCTGCTCCCGGAGGAACCTGTCCTGGAGCTGGCCTGATGCCTGAATTCTCGCGTCTGGCGTATGAACGTCTCCTCTACACGCTTCCCCAGCAGTACCCTGAGATCAAATTATCATCGCTTCACCTCTTTACCACGGCTGCGACCGCTGGTATGGTCAAAGGAAGCGTGTGGTTTCATAACGGCCTGGAACTGCGCGTCCGCGAACTGGTAGACCTCTCTGACGGTGAGATCCTGGACTATACTTACGACGTCTTCCGGGGTGAGGAACCTGTTCGCTGGTACGATCCACAGCCCCATCCAGAGATCCCCGAACTGGCCTCGACTTTCCCCCATCACTATCACGAGCCACCAGGCATCAAGCACAACCGCCGTCCGGCCACTGGCATGAGTTTCCAGCACCCCAATCTGCCCACGCTGATCGCAGACTGCATCGCCCTCGGCGAAGCGTTGGCCGCCCTGCCTGCCGACACTCCAGAGCGCCCC
>DFBV01000180.1:0-3685 GCA_002366755.1 Anaerolineales bacterium UBA3071 | reverse complement strand
CCACAAAGCGTCCTGCAGCGCCTCTTCTGTGACAAGGAGAGGAGGAGACCGGGGGACAAGGAGGAATGCTCCTTGCCCCTTATCCCCTAGTCTCAAAGCAGGCGGCCAGGGCATCGTGCCAGAGGATGTGCCCAGCACCAAACTACTCTATTTGGTTTGGTACTGGGCCAACTTTCGAGTCCAGGCCACACTATGCCACGTCAGCCGCCGATGCGCTCGTAGAGCGTGAAGCTCTTGCTGGAACGGACCAGACGGTAGGGCAGGACGACGTGACGCAGCACCCGCTCCTTGCCCAACCTGATGCTCTTGCCACTGTAGACGTCCGCCTTCTCGAACGTCAGGCTGGCATCGCAGTCATCCAGTTGCTGGATGACCCCCTCGGCGAGGAAGGATCGAGTCGGGTCGCCATCCACCACGATGAACCCCGGTGGAAGCGTCTCTGCCTGCGTGGGTAGGCCCAAAAGCTGCACGAACCCACCACGTTTCCCCAGATAGTTGATTTGCAGCAGCCATTCTTCGAGGCGCGCCGAGTCAGTCAGCGCCCCACCCAAGGCGACTCCCAGAGATCCGTCAAAGTGGACATACTCTCGGAAGCCGATAGTCTTGCCCAAGGGCCCGCCGTGCTGCGTACCTGGCTTAGCTGGCGTGCGACGGGGCTTGAGAATCCTGGTGAATAGATTGGTCACAACCACCCGTTCCGGTGGCTGCAGCGCCACTGTCAAGTCACGCAGCCAGGGCCACGCCTCTTTCGCTGCTGCCACGCCCTCTGTGCGACATGCTGCGTCCAGTAAGGCCATCTTGATGGCGTAGGGGGTCGGGACCAACAGACTCTTGCCTCCCGACGACGTAGCCCAGGCCGGTTTCAGGCTAAAGAGCGCCGTGGGCTGATACTCTGCGATCAGCCACGACTCGGCTGATCTCGTCAAAGTCATCATACCCTCCTAATAGCCCAGCGTGTAAGGTGCCGTCGTTTCCAACTGCTCGACCATCACTTCGCTGAATTGCGCCAGCGAGTCAAACTGGGAGAGCGTTACTGCACCAGGGCGTATCTTCTCTAGTGCCTGGCGGACGGATTTCAACTGCTCTCGGTAGCCACTGTTGATAGGGCTCATCGTAGGAGCCGGAATGACATCGCTGCTGACCGCCACAATCCCCTTGAAGTCCACGATGTGAGGGTTCTGCGTGCCGCGCATCGCTCCGTTGGGTTCGATGAAGGTGTAGAGAACACTCTCCAACAAGGCTCGGTAGCGTAACGCTCGCTGTGCCTCGTCCACCGCATAGGTCTGGGTGACGTCGTTGAACCCGATGCGGGCTACTTCAAAGTTGGTCACGATGGCGTAGACGCCGCTAGAGGCCGGGCGGTGAAAGATGGCCTGTCCCAGGTTGGCCTTGCGTCGCTCCTCCTCTGCCTCGGCTGCCCGCGCCTCTGCGCTGCGTTCACTGGCATATTTGACGTGGAAGTAACTGTCGGTCGTGGTCAGTTCGGGCAAGCCCACTACCCAACTGAACTCGGCCACGCTCTTGCGGGGGATGGAACGGTTGCCAGCCGTGATAAGATTGCCGGCCATATCATCCAACGCACAGCTTTCCAGCAGCAGCGTAATTGCCTCAGCGTCGGACTTGCCCTCGATGGCCTTACCATACTCGGCGTCGGCACTGATGCGGTTGGCGTTGAACTCGCGACAGCCAGCGCACAGGGGCACGTCTCCCCGGCCCGACAGCAACCGGAAAACGTGCTCAGCTTGGATGTGTTTGATCATGTCGCCGCTGATGGCGTTGACGTTGTGCAACCGCCCATCCTCACCGACGATATTCACCATGCGGGTGGTGATTTGGTTGCCCTCGCCACCCTCGTTGTTCAGGCTGTGCATGTTGAGGGTGGCCTGAGCGGAAATGGAAAGTGAGTAGACGTTCCTGGTCATGACTGTCCTCCTTCGTTGGTCTGTTCGTTGCTCTCGCCGGCAGGCTCTTCCTCGCGCGCTACGCGGGCATAGCCATAGGCTACGAGTAGATTGCAGATTAGCCGTGAATCGCCGTACTCATCCATCAGCGCCACGATGGCATCAATGTCGCTGGTGCGGATACTGCGCCGATAGGGGCCGGGACGGTTCTCCATCACCTGCGCGTTTTCGGCGTTGTACTTGGCCAAGAAGTCGGCCAGTTCGGCGATGAACTCATTGGGATAGGCCGCTTTGCGTGCCAACTGCTGTCCTAGCCCATAGCGCACGTCGTACCGCCGATCCTTCTGCTGCTTGCGGTACTGGGCCGTGACCGTCGCCTGCCGTATGGCATAGGCGATGTTCTGGAAACCCGGAGTCTCCAGAATCTTGCTCAGACGGGGCCCTTCTTGACTGCTCATAATCAACCTCCTGAGATTTGTGGTTGTGAATTGGGGGACATAACCCCCTCGCTGTTCGCTCTGACTGATGAAATAGCCGCTGTAGGCGGTGGTGAACTCGAAGAAAGGCCGCAGGTCATTGCCTGAGAGGAAGTCGCGATAGAGCAGGAGCAAGTTGTAGGCGTCGCCGTGGCTCTCGTCGAACTGGCGCACGATGGATTCGTGCTCGGCCAGCACATCCAGCGCGTCCCCTACATCGCTCTCTCCCTCCACCCGAATCCAGCCTGGCAAGCCAATGAACGACAGGTTCATCGTCGCTACCGCATTGCCCAGATCTTTGTAAAAGGCACTGTAGAATCCTGACACCACGCGGGATGGTCGTCGGTGCTTGAACAGCCGTGCCTTCAGGCTGGCCCCCTCCCGCTGTCGGGTGAACTCGAGCATGGCCTGGGTGTAGCGGATGGAAGCCAATACGTCGGAGCGAATTGCAGTCTCGGCACGGGCCATGCGTCCCCGGAAAGCGTGCATGATTCTGCTGCTCTCTCCCATGTCAATCTTGGCCGGGGCCAGTACGTAGGTTTTGCGATCTCTGACACCGCGCAGTTGCTTGGTCAGCGCTGCGTGGTAAAACCCAACCGCCTTAAGCCATTCTAGCAGCCAGAAGCTCCTGACATTTCCCATGCGCAGATTGTCGGCTTTGGCCCGGTTCTGCCCCTTACCCTGGCTGGGGTTGTAGATTTGAAGCGCCGCTCTCTCTATGGCAATCCCCCAGCCGTGGGCTTTGTCCAGCTTCTTCCAGGCGGCGAAGGCCACGGCCAGGTCGTTGGGCGTCTGGGCAAAGAGGTCGAGTAACAGCGCCAGCACCTCGGGCAGCGCTTCTTGGACCGTCCACCACTGGGTCATCAGTTTGTTGTAGCCGATGAGCGCTGAGGGGTTGATGGCCCGGAATATGTCCCAATCACGGTGAGGATACTTGCCGCGCAAGACTTCCAGCTCTGGGTGTTTCTCTTTCCGGCCTAGAGCTATCCGCGCTTCTTTGGATAAGCCCTCGCGAATCTCAAAGAACTCGGCCCGTTTATCCCGCTCGGCCTCGTAATGTACCACAATCTGCGGTGGCAAGTCGGCGGGCAGTTTGGCAGCGTTCTTGATCGTGCGGATGACCCAGGCAGGTGTGTAGGGAAGGGACATGGCCACCAGCCTGGCATCGTTCAGCGCTGGCGTGCAGTCCAGACGATAGTACGCGCCGTGGTCGCTCAGATGCACGGAAGGCTGGTCACGCCCCCCGATGCGCTTCAGCACATCGCCCACTACCACCGCCAGCCCGTAGGCCAGCAGCGGGTCGGCGAA
>DFBV01000167.1:13591-14299 GCA_002366755.1 Anaerolineales bacterium UBA3071 | reverse complement strand
AGCAGGCTCGGACGCTTCGCCAGCAACGACAAACCGGCAGATTGCTGCGCGATCAGGCCCGCACTCACAGCGCTCGACGGGAATGGGACCTGGCCTGGCGCAATTTCGAGGAAAGCCTGAGCATCCTGAGCCAACTGGGTGATGTAGTGGAAGCCACACGGACCCTCTGCAGCTACGGTGCTGCGCATCTCATGCGAGGGCGGAGAGTTGACCGGGAGCGAGGCCACCTGCTGGTTCGCCAGGCCTGGGCCAAGTTCGAGGAGATGGGCGCGCGAGCAGATGAGCATGGTGCGCGCCGGTTGCTGGAAGAGCGAGGCTAGACCGGAGGTGATGCGATGCGATGCCCGCAATGCCACTCGCAGAACCCTGAAGATGCCAAGTTC
The DNA here is from genome assembly GCA_002366755.1 of Anaerolineales bacterium UBA3071. Taxonomy (GTDB): domain Bacteria; phylum Chloroflexota; class Anaerolineae; order UBA3071; family UBA3071; genus UBA3071. Next base: position 13,916 of record DFBV01000167.1, on the reverse strand, counting down.
TGCATGAACTGTGCCGCGTCACTGGCCCTGGTCTGTTCGGAGTGCGGGACGGAGCTGCCGCCACAGGCGAAGTTCTGCTTCAACTGTGCCACCGCGGTCGTTGTGCCCCCCCCTCTGTCCCCCCCACTGGGGGGGATGAAAAGGGGGGGGAGAAGCCCGGCATCCTTGGCCTTGACAAAGCCATCCAACGGTTGGTGCCTAAGGAGTTCGCCGAGCGGCTGCTGGCGACGCGCGGACAAGTGGCCAAGGAACGCCGTTTGGTCACCATTCTCTTTTCGGACGTGAAGGATTCGACGGCCATGGCCAGGAACCTGGATCCCGAAGA
>DFBV01000167.1:234-13472 GCA_002366755.1 Anaerolineales bacterium UBA3071 | reverse complement strand
CGGCGCTGGAGATCATCGAGGGGGCCAGGGAATACGCCACAAGGCTGGAGCGCGAGCGAGGCATCCGTGGTTTCAACGTACGAGTGGGGATCAACACCGGGTTGGTGGTGGTCGGGGAGGTGGGTTCGGATCTGCGAGTGGAGTACACGGCCATGGGCGATGCCGTCAACGTGGCCGCCCGCCTGGAGAGCGCGGCTGAGCCAGGCACGATCCTCGTCTGCGAGGACACCCACAAGCTCATCGCCCACCTGTACGAAACCGAACCCGCGGGGCCCATCCAGATCAAGGGCAGGGCGGAGCCTGTGCCCGCGTACCGCGTGCTGGCCTCGAAACCGGCACCGGTCAAGCTGCGGGGCATCGCTGGTCTGGAATCTCCCCTGGTGGGGCGCGAGGCTGAATGCCATGCTCTCCAAGAAGCTATCGAGCGGTTGCAAGCCGGCGTGGGCGGTATCGTGACCATCGTAGGCGAGGCGGGAATTGGCAAGTCTCGCCTGGTGGCGGAACTGCGCAAGGTAGGGGCGAACGGCCGTTCGCCCGCCCAAAGGACCGGCCCTTCGACTTCGCTCAGGACAGGCCTGTCGCCCCTACAATGGGCGGAGGGGCGCTGCCTGTCCTACGGGACCTCTACCGCCTATCTTCTTTGGCTGGACATGCTGCGCGGCCTGCTGGGGCTGTCAGTGGAGGGTTCCCCGACGGCCCTCCGCGATGCGCTCCGAGAGGGGGTACAGGGGATAAGCCCGGAGCACTTCGATGACATCTACCCTTACCTGGGCCGCCTCATGTCGCTACCTCTGGAAGCCGAGGCCGAGGCTGCAGTGCGTGACCTGGAGGGCGAGCAACTCAAGACCTGCACCTTCCGCGCCGTGGAGCTGCTTTTTGAAAAAGCAGCCAGTGATCGCCCTCTGGTTCTCGTCTGCGAGGACCTGCACTGGGCTGACCGCACCTCGATTGAGTTGCTGAAGCAACTGCTACCCCTTACTGACCGCGCCTCGCTCCTGTTCATCTGTGCCTTTCGCCCGCAGACAGACTGCGGTTCCTGGGACATCAGGGAGACCGTCGCCCGCCTCTATCGCCACCGCTACACCGACCTGTGGCTCGATCCCCTCTCCTCAGCCGACAGCGAGACGCTGGTAGGCAACCTGCTGGGTGTTGAAGGGTTGCCGCAGCAACTGAAGGAGCGCGTCCTCGGCCACGCCGAGGGCAATCCCTTCTACATGGAGGAGATCATCCGCTCGCTGATTGACAGTGAGGCCCTTGCGCGAGACGAGGCCACCGGCTGCTGGCAAGTGACTCGGGGGGGGGCTAACATCGCCATTCCAGACAGCCTGCAAGGGGTCTTGACGGCCCGCATTGACCGTCTGCAGGAAGGTGCTAAGCGAGTGCTGCAGTTGGCGGCTGTCATCGGTCGGATCTTCCCCTACCGCGTGCTGGCGGTCATTGCCCAGGAGGAGTGTAAACTCGACGAACACCTTCTGATCTTGCAGCGGGAGCAGATGATTCGGGAGCGGGCTCGGCTGCCGGAGTTGGAGTACATCTTCAAGCACCACCTGACCCAGGAGGCGGCCTACAACGGCCTGCTGAAGAGGGAACGCCGTATCTTTCACCGGCAAGTGGCCGAAGCGCTGGAACAGTTGTTCGCCGAGCGCATCGAGGAGCAGGTAGAACTGTTGGCCTATCACTGGGACCGGGCTGAGGAGTTGCAGAAGGCCATCAACTATCTGGTTCGCACCGGCGACCGCGCCCGCCACCTGGGTGCCAGCCTGGAGGCTATTGGCTTCTATCAATCGGCTCTTCAGAAAGTATCGGAGCTCAAAGCGGAGGGGGCTGCGATCGAACCGTATCGCATTCACGAACGTCTCGGGGACGTGTATCTGGTCAACTTGTCCCGCCACGACGAGTCACTTGAGCACTACAAGGCGTTTCTCGCCCTCGCCGAGGCCAGGGAAGATCTTGCGCGAGGGGAGCGAAAGGTCGCCAGCGTATACATGCTGCGAGGCGACCTGGCCAAGGCGCAACCACACTACGAGACAGCATTGGCGCGCCTGAGTTCTCTCCCGCCCCTCGCCGAGGCCAGCCGCGTTCACTGTGGACTGGCATATCTCCTCATGTCCAGGAATCGGATGGATGAGGCCGAGCAACATGCCCGCGCCAGTGTTGAGATCTCGGGCCAGATCTCTGACATCAGGGGATTGGCCGACGCCAACAGGGTCATGGGCGTCATCGCCAGTCATCGAGGGAATCTGGAAGCGGCGTGCAGATACGACGAGCGCAGTCTGGCGCTGTATCGCGAGCTTGGTGATCTACCTCGCATCGCTCAGGCCTGCAACAACGTAGGCGATAGCCATCGGCTCTTCGGCCGGATGGATCGGGCTCTGGAATGCCTCAGCGAGGGCCTTGAGCTTGCCCGGCGCGTTGGTGACACGCGTGAGGAGGCTCTGCTGCTCCTGACAATGGCAGAGTTGTCTATCGATCGGGGTGAGTGGAAGACAGCCATCGCGCACCTGGAGCGAGCACTGCCTCTAGCTGAGCAGGCCGGGGTGGTAGCTCGACTCATTGACGCACATCGCATCCTCGGCTCAGCTTATGAGGGGACAGAGCAGTTGGAAGATGCGCGACGTCACCTGGAGATGGCTGAGACCCTGAGCTGGGACACGCAGCATCTTCGGTTTGTGCCAGGGATCTATTTGAACCTGGCTCGCCTCAGCGTAACGCAGAGCAGGTGTGATGAGGCCCGGGGGTGCATTGAGTTGGCCCTGGGCGCTGCTGGACCGCAGCCATCAGAGGCGTTCCTGGGCATCGTGCATCGTTGCTACGGGGATTTGCATAGATGTCGCCGCAATAGGGATGATGCTGTGGCGCATCTGGAGGATAGCCTGAAGTTCCTGGAACGGGTCAGGATCCCGGCGGAAGTGGCCAAGACGCGGCTGAGCTTGGGCATGGCCTATGCGGAACGCAATGAGGAGGGCGACAGGGGGCACGCCTGTGAGCAGTTGATCGGGGCGTTGTCGATCTTCCGCCGAATGCAGGCGCGAGGGTATGAGACTGAGGTTGAGGTGCGGCTGAGGGAGTTGGGATGTGGATGCTGGCGTCCCGACGCTTTGCTCAGCGAGGCCGCGCCGTCGGCAGCAAGCTAACTCAAGACAGTACAAGGAGGACCGTATGAACGACAAGCCACAGGAGACACGCTATGCCGCCTTTGTCCTTGTTTGGACAAAAGCGGGCTGGGCGCAGCGGTTGGCCAAGCGGGCGTCCACAGTATCCGTTGGCCCCAACAGAGGCTATGATGAAATCGTAGCCATCGCCCGCTGGGCTGCCCCTGTCACGGGACAGGGGCGTGATTCCCCTGATGTCATCGTGGGAGTCAGCGCCACGGATGAGGAGGCTATTGAAGTGCTGGTGGAGGAGATCCGTCACCTTCCTGGGGTGAGAAACCCGCAGGACCCACAGGTGGTGCACCTGGATCCCCGCTACAAAGAGGGATGGGAGCGGCCTCATAACGGCTGGCCCTAGACGCCAGGCGGCGCCAAGCAGTTGCACGGCCGGTCATCCGCCAGCCCCCGGCGGATGGCTGGCCTCTGACCAGCAGAGATGGATGTCCGCCCCTGTTCGGCGTCTGGAGAGATGAGGCCGTGCGGGTGAACGCGTCGCGTCACCGATGATGTGGAGTTTCTGCAAGGACGTCGTCATCGGGCCGCATGAGCCACTGATCAAGGTTGTTTGAGGAGCAGGACAGGAGAAGACCTATGGCCAACGTAGGCGTCGAACTGTTGCGCAACGTGCCCCTTCTGGAAGGGGCCAAGCCGAGTGTGTTGGAGGGTTTGGCCGAGGCAGCGGTAGAGAAACGCTTCCAGTCGGGTCAGGTCATCTTACAGGAGAGCTCTACGGGGCGAGAGATGTACCTGATCGTCGAAGGGCGGGTGGAGGTGGTGAAGGGACGGGGCGCCGAAGAGATGCTGCTCGCCCAGCGCGGCCCGGGAGAGTTCTTCGGCGAGATGGCGCTCATCGAGGACAGGTCCCGCTTTGCCACCATTCGCGCCCTGGAGCCCACCTACCTGTTGGAGTTCTCCGAACATGACCTGAGCTCCGTGTTGCTCCGGCAGCCCCGGCTCCTCTATCAGTCCATGCGTGTGCTCAGTGCCCGGCTGCGCGAGGCCGACCTGCAGATGATCGCTGACCTGCAGCGGAAGAACGAGGAGCTTGCCCGGGCCTATCGCGAACTGCAGGAAGCCCAGGCTGCCCTGGTGGAGAAGGAGAGGCTGGAGCGCGAACTGGAGTTGGCGCGGGATCTGCAACAGAGCATCCTCCCTCACGAGTTCCCCCGCCTGCAGGGGTTCAGCTTCGCTGCGCGCAGCCGACCTGCCCGTCGGGTGGGAGGCGACTTCTACGACGTCATCTCGCTCAGCGGAGGTCGCGTGGGTCTGGTGATGGCGGACGTGTCGGACAAGGGCATGGCCTCCGCCCTGTACATGGCGCTCACGCGCAGCCTCATCCGTGCCGAGGCCAAACGCAGGTTCTCGCCACGGCAGGTGCTGTTGAGCGTCCATAGGCTGCTGATGGAGATGACCCAGGCCGACATGTTCGTCACGGTCTTCTACGGGGTGCTCGATCCGGCCCAGGGCGTTCTCCGCTATGTCCGAGCGGGCCACGATCGACCGCTGCTCTTTAGCCCCGAAACCGGCGAATGCCGATTCCTGGCAGGCGGGGGGATGCTGCTGGGGTTGCTCGAGAAGGTGAACCTGGAGGAAGTCGGTGTGGACCTGTGTCCTGGTGATCTGCTGGTGCTCTACAGCGATGGGATCACCGACGCGAATTCACCGGCGGGCGAGTTCTTCGGCGTGGAGCGGTTGCAGGAGGCGATCTGCGGTACTGGCTCGCTGACCGCTCAGGATGTGTGCGATCTGATCTTCGAGAGTGTGGACCAGTTTCAGGCGCGGGCTGAGCAGTACGACGACATGGCGCTGCTAGTGATGAGGGCGAGCGGCGAAACTTGGAGTCCCTGATCAAAGCAGGGGCAGCAAGTGCTCCAGCAGTGCGGCGACGTTCGTGTTGACCAACCGGACACCAGCGTCGAAGCGGTGCCAATTCGTCCGCGTCTCGGGATGACGCAGCAAATGGATCACCCTGTGTGCCTGGTAGCGAAGCCAGGCCAGCCAGCCGGTGCCCTCGTCGGCGTAGCGCAGCAGGGGGGTGTAGTCGAAAGCAGCATGGGCGTCGGCGGTATCGCTGATTCCCCGCAGTACCAGCCAGGGCAGGCCGTGCGCCGCCGCCACCTGGGCCACGGCTGCGCCCTCGTTTTCCACCGCCAGCGCGCCGAAGGTCTCGTGCAGCCAGCGCTTCTGGTCGTCGGCGAAAACCACCTGATCGCCGGAGGCGATAGTCCCCACCCAGGCCCGCCCAGGGCGGTTGCCATCGGAGGAAGCCAGTTTGGCCCTTCCGGTAGCCTTCTGCGCCAGATGCACCAGGCGGGGATCAGCGGGGAAGACGCGCCAATGGACGCGGCCGCGGTTGGGCAACTCGTTGCCCGTGGTCACGAAGCCCCGCTCCAGGAAGACGCCCTCGTCGTACGGTACCACCCGGTCGGCAATGACCACGTCGCCCACGCGTAGCTGCGGGGCGATGGCTCCCGAAGAGCCGAAGTTGAGCAGCACATCCGGCGCGTGGCGATCTATGAGCCACTGCAGGGCCATGGTTGCGTTCACCTTGCCGATGGCGCATTGGGCCAAGATCACCTCGTGCTGGCCCCAGCGCCCGCGCCAGAACGTGCCAGCCGGTGTGGTCTCCACGCTTGGAACATCTAGCCGCTGTCGCAGCAACCGTATTTCACTGGCAATGCCCAGGACGGCGATAACGGACATAGTCTGGTAGACAGGCAGATTGGTAGATTGGTACATTGGTAGACTGGTACATTGGCCCCTGATGACCAATATGCCGGTTACCAATTTCCGAATCTACCAATCTACCAATCTACGCCCTTCATTGCTAACAGTTGCTCTACCATCGCCTCCTCTCCCTCCCGACTGCTCACCTGACCGTCCAACCGGGCATCGAGCACAGCGTCCAAGATGCGGCGATAGACGGGGCCGCCGGGCACGCCGAGCTGCCGAAGGTACGAACCATCGATATCGGTCTGCACGGTGCACAACCGCTGCTGGTATTGCTCCAGCCGCTGTCGCACCAGCCAGGAGTCGGTGACCACGCCAAAGACAAAGCGCGCACCGTCGGACGCCGGGTGCAGGATGCGGTAGACGCCGCTCGGGGGCAGATCGTTGCGCATCAGCTCCGCTTCCTGCGCCTGCAGGTTGTGTACTGCTTCCACCAGCAGCCGGTCATCGCGCACGAAACGCAGCCGCTGCAAGAAGGCCCGCAGGTCATCGCCGTCGAGACGACAGGCCAGCAGCGCCAGGTACAGCGATGGAGCCGGTGGGAGCGCCATCTCGGTCTCGATTTCCAAGGCCTGGCGCAGGGCGGGGAACTTCCTCTGCTGCCAGTCGTTCCAGCGCAGGCCGCGGTTAATCTGCCGCAGCACGCCCAGTTCACCCAGGCGGGCCAAGGCGTGCTCCGGCATGTCCTCGGCCAGGATCAGGTAGAGCTCGTGGCGGATGCGCTCGCCGCTGACGCGGTCGAGCAGACCCCGAGCGTCGTCAATCAACTCGGCGGTGCGCGGTTCGATGCGGAAGCCGAAGCGCTGCTCGAAGCGAGCAGCCCTCAGGATGCGCGTAGGATCCTCGACGAGGCTGAGGCTGTGCAGCACGCGGATCAGTCCGTCCTGCAGGTCTCGCTCCCCGCCATAGAAGTCCAGCAATTCGCCCCAGTGCTCCGGGTCGAGCCGGATAGCCAGCGTGTTGATAGTGAAATCGCGGCGGTGCAGGTCCTGCCGAATGGAACTCCGCTCCACCGTCGGCAGTGCCGTGGGGTGCTCGTAGAATTCGATGCGGGCGGTGACAAAGTCCAGGCTGGGTATTGGGTATTGGATATTGGATGTTGGACGTTGAAGGTCGGAGTCTGGAGTATCGAGTATCCATTTCGCCGTGCCGAAGCGCTTGTGGCTGCGCACCCGGCCCCCGTGATCGTGGGCCAACTGCCGCGCCAATTTGATGGCCTGCCCCTCCACTACCAGGTCTACGTCGAAGGTGGGCTGTCCCAACTGGAGGTCACGCACGAAGCCGCCCACAGCGTACAGCGTGTAGCCCATGTCGGAAGCCGTCTGGCCCGCGGCGCGCAACAGTTGCAGCAGCTCTGAGGGGAGCAGTTCGTCCATGCGACGGGCGACCTCCTGGGCCCGCGGCGGAGGCGCAGGTGCGGCCCACAGCCGGATGAGGTCAGTGCGCGTCACAATGCCCAGAATCTCGCCGCTGGTGGCATCTACCACGGGCACTTGCCCCCAGCCAGTGTCCCTGATCACGGCTTGCACCCGCTCCACTGGGTCTCGCGGGGTCACGACCACCTCTCCGTAGTGCATGTAGCGGCGGATGGGAGCGTGGTCCAGATCGTGTTGCAAGGCTTTGTCAATCTCCTGGCGGGTGAGCATGCCCACGACACGGCCGTCTTGGACCACCGGGAAGCCTTCGTGGCCCAGTCGCCGCATGCGTTCCGCCGCCTCGGCTACAGTGGTGCCGGGGCTTAGCGTTTGCACGCCGTGGGACATGATCTGGGCCACGGTGACGGCCGGCTTCACGTGAGTCTCCAGCAGCTCCAGCAGCCGCTGCTGAGTGTCTTCTAGCGTCCTCTGGCGGATCAGCGCTGCAGCCGCCTGGGCGTGGCCGCCGCCGCCCAGCGCCTTAGCGATGACTGCCACGTCCACGCTCTCGCTGGAACTGCGGGCCACGAGTTGGATGCGGCCGCCCAGGTCTACCAGCAGGAAGACCGCCTCTGGCTCGAAGAGGTCGCCGATCTTGTGCGCCAAGGTGGAGATCTCCTCGACATAATCCTTGGCCATGGCCGTTGCGACGATCACCGCCTGGCCGGCGAACTCATAAGGCTCGCTGTTTGTGATGAGCTGCTGGTAGAGTGTCTGCTGAGCTCGAGTCAGCAGATGGTGGACGAAGTCGTTGACCACTTCCAGGCTCGCTCCCTGCTCCAGAAGCCATGCTGCAGAACGCGCGTCGCGGGCGGTGGTACTGATGTAGCCCAGCGAGCCAGTATCTTCGTAGATGCCCAGGAGCAGCAGTGTCGCCTCGATGGGGGTGAGGGGGATTTTGGCCTTGACCATCTGCTCCACGAGCAGGGTGGTGGTGGCTCCCAACTCCTCGCCCCAGAACTCCCAGGCCGGGTTTAGGTTGGGGTTGCGTGGGTGATGGTCAATGATCTGCACTGGTGTATGCGGCCCCATGCCCTTGAGCGACATGGCGCTTTGTGTGTCCACCAGCAGGGCACGGCTGATGCGTCGCCGTCGCAGCTTCCGTGCCTCCACGAAAGGAAACTCCTCTCCGTAGAGGGCCAGGAAGTCCCGCAGGTTGCGGTTCATCTGGCGCGGCAGCACAGGCACCGCCTCGGGGTGCAGCTTGGCCGCGGCCAGCAGCGAGGCAAGGGCATCGAAATCGGTGTGCTCGTGGGTCAGAATGACGTCCATGATTATACCAAAGGCGCGTGGGCACCGGAAGGAAGCGTCCCGTCGCACCGGGCGTAAAGCGTAAAACGTGAAACGACTCCCCTGAAAAAACTCCAAAATGATCAGGCCGACGGGGCCAACGTCCCACTTTGAGGCCAAAAACAACCCAAATTGGGGGAACGTGCGATGAAAAGTGAGCATGAAAGGGCACGTGCGTCCCACCATCTGGGTACGGAAGACCTTTTTTCAGTAGAGTCGTGAAACGTATTGCGTGTTCTGTTTACGCAGCACGCAATACGCACCGTGTCCGCGCTTTGCGAAGTCCTCGCTGTCGTCCACTTGCCAGGTCATTTCACTGGCCAATTGCCCTTCGCTTATCGCGCGCTTCCATTGGCAAAGAAGGCAGGAATCTGGGCGCATCTGCAAAGCGCCTGTTATACGCAGCCGCCGCCTATCTGAGCCTGTAAGCCTGACTTCTGTGGCGCACGGCTACAACGTCGACCACCATTTCGTCGTCGAACACCTGGTAGATCACACGATGATCCCCGATACGAATGCGCCAAAGGTTCTCAAAGCCCCGCAGCTTGCGGCAGCCGGGGGGACGGGGGTTTCGAGCTAAGGCCTCTATCTTAGGAAATATCCGGCTGACGACATTAGCACTGAGGCGTTCTAATTCCTTTCGGGCTGATTGAGCAAACGTGATGGTGTACTCAGGCACTCAATTTCCCCTGTTGCTTCAGTATTTCCCGAACCGCCTCCAAAGACTCGCGTGGTTCATCAGCCCGTTGGCGAGCGATGAGGGCATCGTAAAAATCGTCCCAGAGCTCGCCGTATTGTTTCAGGTCAATCAAGACAGCGGTTTTCTCGCCCGTTGCATTTGTGACGAATTGAATACCTTCTAGCATTGTTCATCCCTCCATTTCTTCTCAGTCTCACAAGGCGATCGCCTATAACACGGTAGTACATGACAGCGAATGCGGAGGATTGACCGAATTGCAGGTGGCGAATTCGCCAAATGCTGAGCATTCGATGTCATATTCGACAACACCCCAAAGTGGGGACTATCCAGGTGCGCTCAGTGTACATTATAACCGAAAACGAGGAGATTGACAATGTTGGGTGTTGAAGAAGTAGGTCAGAACGAGCACCTCTATTGGTCTAGCCTTTCAGAAGCCTCCAGGTCATCCCTGAAGTCCTCAAGGGTGTATTCGACGACCGTCACCCTGTCTTTCACCAAAAGCTCCATGAAATCCGCCAGGCAGATCTCGGGCAGCTCAGCTGCTTTGCCTATGGAAAGAAGTCCTCTCGTTATCGTGGGACGCCAGTTTCCGTAGAGCGTTCAAGTGGCATACGCGCAACAATCCCCCAGCACGCTCGGAGATTGCTTCGCTCCGCTCGCAATGACAGATGTAACATTGTCAAGCTGAATCGCAAAGCCCCCTCTGTGTGCGAGGCGCAGAGGGGGGCTTGTCTTTTCGTGCTGGTGAAGTGAGCTTACTTGGCTTTCAACGCCTCGGAGTAGACATCATCCCCGATCCAAAATCCCCTTTCCCTCAGTTCATCCAGAACCTGCTGCAAGTCTGTCACGAGTCCCTCTCTATGAGCCTGGATCAACACACCCACGGAGCCACTTACGTTCAATCTCATGAACTTGGCCACGGTGCGGGCTTCACGGTCATCCAATAACACCAAATCGGCCTTTCTCTCCGCAGCAAGGGCTATCGCTTCTGATTCACCCTTGCCCAGCTTTGTAAGCAGACTCCGGACCATCGCCACATTCTTGACCGATAGAACGTCAATCCAATCACCGAGGGCTTTTTCAGTCTCGTCTGTTCCCGCTCTCCCCGCCCCTTTCACCACGACCTCGTCGTAGACAGCTTGAGGGATACAGAGATGGACGAGGATGCTCTGGAGCAGCTCAAACCGCTCGATTTTCGCCAGTGCGACTAGAGGCCGGCGTCGGAGACGACAATCATTGGTCAAGCCCTTCAAGAGCTTCCATGTCTTGCCGGAAGTCTTCAAGGGTGTATTTAACAACAGCTACTTCATTCCTCACCAATAGGTCCATGAAGTCCGCCAGGCACATCTCGGCTAGCTCGGCTGCCTTGCCTATGGAAAGAAGTCCTCTCTTGAAGAGGTCTACGGCCATCACCCTCTTCATCTCCCTTGCCAGGTCTTCGCCTTCGAGCCCTATCATCCTCATGGCTACAAACACTTCTGGTGAGAAGCTTATCTCGACAGTTGCCGGTTCCATCAGTGCTCCCATGAGCTCTTTCCCCTTGTTATGTTAGAATAGTCGGGAAGGCCCTTTCGTTCTTGTGTGTGATGCTTGATCAATGCCTCCATTATCGTAACACCCTTTGTCTGGAATCGCAAGAAGCGATGCAACCGAGTCTCCTAACCCGGCCCAGCCGGAACCAAGCAAGGGTGTCTTACCAGAAAGGCACCAAGCCACAAAGAATGACCAAGAAGAGTGCTTGGGTGTCTTTGTGTCTTTGTGGTGGATTTGCCTGCCAACTGTGCAAGAATCTCACTGATGAGGTACCAGTTGGTTGACGCGTTGCCTGAGCTCTTGGGAGGTAGAGGGTGAATGGGGTGCGTTCACTCCGCGTCCAGGCTGGCTTCTGCTTTTGGCGAACCTGTGGTAGAATAACCTCCGGAGCGAAGTGCGGTAGAGACTTCTGAAGCCTTCAAGTCAGGCGAGATCTCGATAGGGAGAGGAAGGTGGCCAAGGAGGGTGAACGAGTATGGAGCAAGTAAAGGTCTTCTACGATCGTGCAGGCAATACCCTGACCGTCTGGTTCGGCGATCCGCGGGATGAGTATATCTGTGAAGAGACCGGCGATGAAGTTATCCTCATGAAAGACCGAACTGGACGGGTGATCGGCTTTGAGAAACTTAACTTCTCAGTGCCTGTGCCAGCACAACTACGGTTCGCTTTTGAAGCCGTGAGTGTGTGACACCGAATCGCTCGCACGGTGGACACCTAGACAAGTGGAGAAGTAGACAAGTGGACAAGGCATCTCCTTGTATCCCTGTGCACTTGTGTACTTGTTTCCTTCTCGAGTGCGCCGGGTTTGAAACACGGGGGACCTGGCAGCCCACCGCGAGCTTCTGAAGAGAGAGTGAGTATGAAACCACTGGGCAAAGTGTTGCGATACTTGAAAAAGCACTGGCTGACCTCACTCGGAGCCTACGTCAGCCTGCTGCTGGCTACCGGCGCGAACCTGGTGAGCCCCAGGGTGGTGCAGTTGCTCATCGACAGGGGTATCAGCGCCGGGCAGATGGGAACGATCGTGCTTTTGGCGCTGACGCTCGTTGCCGTGGCGCTGGTGGGCGCTCTTTTCTCCTTTTTGCAAGGCTATCTCTCAGAGAAGGCGTCGCAGGCGGTGGCCTACGACCTGCGCGACGCTCTTTACGCCAAGATCCAGAGCCTCTCCTTCAGCTACCACGACAGGGCGCAGACGGGCCAGCTCATGACCCGCGCCACCAGCGATGTGGAACTGGTGCGCCGCTTCACTGGCATGGGCTTCCTGCAGATGCTCAACGCCGTGGTGATGCTTTTCGGAAGCCTGGCAGTGCTCTTCTCCATGAACTGGCGACTGACGCTGCTGATCCTGGCCATCGTACCCATCTCCTTGGTGCTGTTTGGCGTCTTCGGTCGTCGCGTGCGGCCCATGTTCAGGCGCGTGCAGCAGAACCTCGCCGCGCTCAACACGGTGTTGCAGGAGAACCTGGCAGGGACGCGGGTGGTGAAGGCCTTCGCTCGCGAACCCTACGAGGCAGAGCGCTTTCGCCAGGCCAATCAGACGCTGCTGACCGAGAATCTGGCCGTCTTCAGAATGCTGGCTCTCCTCATGCCGACCATCTTCTTGGTGGCCAACCTGGGCACGGCGGGCATTGTCTGGTATGGTGGCCTCCAAGTCATTGGCGGCCAGATGACGGTGGGAGAGCTGGTAGCCTTCAACAGCTACCTGCTCCTGGTCATGATGCCGGTGGGCATGCTGGGCATGATCTTCTCCATGATCGCCCAGGCTTCCGCTTCGGCGGAGCGGATCTTCGAGATCCTGGAAGCAGAATCGGAGGTGGTGGAGGCGGCCGACGCCAGGCCACTGCCTTCGGTGGAGGGGCGCGTGGCCTTCGAGCAGGTTACCTTCCGCTACTTCAGCGGGGGCGAGCCTGTGCTAAAGGACGTCAGCTTCGTGGCCGAGCCGGGGCAGATGGTGGCTCTGCTGGGCGCCACCGGCTCTGGCAAGTCCACCATCATCAACCTCATCCCCCGCTTCTATGATGTCACCGACGGGCGGGTGCTCGTGGACGGACACGACGTGCGCGAGGTGACGCTGGAGAGCCTGCGCTCGCAGATCAGTATCGTGTTGCAGGAGACGACGCTGTTCGCTGGTACCATTCGCGAGAACATCGCTTTTGGGCGGCCAGACGCTTCGCAGGAGGAGATTGAGGCCGCTGCCCGCGTCGCTGCGGCCCACGAGTTCATCACCAGCTTTGCCGACGGCTACGACACTGTGGTGGGAGAACGGGGGGTGACCCTTTCCGGTGGGCAGAAACAGCGCGTCGCCATTGCCCGTGCCTTGCTGATGAATCCCCGCATTCTGATCCTGGACGATTCCACCAGCAGCGTGGATTTCGAGACCGAATTGCGCATCCAGCAGGCCTTGGACGAGTTGATGAA
>DFBV01000167.1:0-215 GCA_002366755.1 Anaerolineales bacterium UBA3071 | reverse complement strand
GGACGCACCAGCTTTGTCATCGCTCAGCGCATCAGCACCGTGCTCGACGCCGATCAGATCCTGGTGCTGGACAGGGGACAAGTTGTCGCCCGCGGCACGCACGAGGAGCTGCTGGAAACCAGCCCCATCTACGCCGAAATCTACCATTCGCAGTTGCATGGGACGACGTGAAACGTGAAACGACTCCCCTGAAAAAAGGTCATTCAGCCACGGAG
>DFBV01000022.1:581-3171 GCA_002366755.1 Anaerolineales bacterium UBA3071 | reverse complement strand
TGGGCGTGGACGCCATCTGGATGCTGCCCATCTTCCCCTCGCCGCTGCGGGACGACGGCTACGACGTCAGCGACTACTTCGACGTCCATCCAGACTACGGCACGCTGGATGACGTCCGCACGCTGGTGCGGGAGGCTCATCGCCGGGGACTGCGGGTCGTCGTGGAGTTGATCCCCAACCACACATCCGACCAGAACCCCTGGTTCCAGGCTTCTCGCGACCCCAACCACCCAGAGCATGAAAGGTACCGAGATTGGTACGTCTGGAGCGAGACGGATCAGAAGTATCGAGACACTCGCGTCATCTTCTTGGACTCCGAGCCGTCCAACTGGACCTACGACACGGTACGCGGCGCGTACTTCTGGCATCGCTTCTTCCATCACCAGCCCGATCTCAACTACGACAACCCCGAGGCGCAGCGGGCCATGCTGCGGGTGGTGCAATTCTGGATCGATTTGGGGGCAGATGGCTTCCGCGTGGACGCCACCCCCTACCTCTACCAGCGGGAGGGCACCAGTTGCGAGAACCTGCCCGAGACCCATGCTTACCTCAAACGGTTGCGCAAGTTCGTGGATGGTTACGCGCCAGGTACAGTGCTCCTATCAGAGGCTAACCAGTGGCCTGAGGACGTGCGTCCGTATTTCGGCGCCCCCTCGACGGGGCTCGGGACAAGCGGCGACGAGTTCCACATGAACTTTCACTTCCCTCTTATGCCGCGCGTCTTCATGGCCCTGGCCCGCGCCGACCGCACGCCGATTGTGGAAATCCTGGCCCGCACGCCGCCTATCCCGGAATCGTGCCAGTGGGCCACCTTCCTCCGCAATCACGACGAACTGACCCTGGAGATGGTCACGGAGGAGGAGCGGCAGTTCATGTGGGGGTTCTACGCCCCGCAGCCGCGCATGAGGCTCAATCTGGGCATTCGCCGCCGCCTGGCCCCTCTGCTGGACAACGACCGGGCGCGCATCGAGCTGGCCAACTCGCTGCTGTTCACCCTGCCGGGGACGCCCGTCATCTATTACGGTGACGAGATCGGCATGGGCGACAACATCTGGCTGGAAGACCGGGACGGCGTGCGCACGCCGATTCAGTGGGATGACAGCACCAACGCTGGATTCTCGGACGCTGCTCCTCAAAGGCTCTATGCCCCCGTCATTGATGATCCCATCTATGGCCCAGCGCGCGTCAATGTGGCGGATCAGCGGTCTGACTCTGGCTCCTTGCTGCACACCATCCGACGCATGATCGCAACGCGCAAGCAGCACCAGGCCTTGGGGCGGGGGGACTTCGCCTGGGTAGATGCTGGCTCGACTGCCGTAGCGGCCTACCGCCGCTCGTACGGCGACGAGCGGCTGCTGATCGTCAACAGCTTGTCCTCAGACCCACAAGATGTGACCCTGTTCACCCCTGATCTCCAATCAGTCGCTCCGCTTGACCTGCTGACGGGTGAGAGGCTGCCTTCGATTTTGGACGGGCAACTGGCCTTGGTCTTGAAACCCTATCAGTACCTGTGGGTGAAGCTCTGAGTCCAAAAGAGGCTCGCACTTCAGCAAGCTGAAGCGTCCAATGCGGGTTTCGCGGACAGACTCTTATTGCTCCATCAATACGTCAAAGACCATAAGTGGTTACTACGAACGGTTTGCCTCACCATGTCTGCCGTGGGGCCGCAGACGTGGCGGACGACCGCCGCTTCGCCGTCATCCCGCAGCGAGTCAACTTCTCCATTCTTTCCTTGATGCCCTGGCCCGAGCCGAGAACGAGGAGGGTGTCATCTCCAAGCAGCAGCAACCCCAGGCCGTCTGTGGTGTTGTCACATGTGTAATGAGATGTGCGCGAGGGCTGCGTGTCCTGTCAGGTGGGACGCAACATGCAACACGCAACACGTTCTGCGCCGCGTTGGGCCGTCAGGTACCATGCCGCTGTGATGCCTTCCCCATACGATACATCGGGCGATACATCGGGCGATAATACATCAGGGAGGAATGATGCCCACAATCAAAGTTATCCTCAACCCGCTCTCGGGAAGCGGAACAGGCCGGCAGGCGGGCGAGGTCATCCGCCGAGCGCTGACCGAGGAAGGCGCGACGTTCGAAATCGTGGAGACGACCGGACAATACTCGGCCATCGGGCAGGCCGTCCAGGCCGTCCGCGAGGGGTGGGAGATCATCGCCGCCGCTGGGGGCGATGGCATAGCCAACGAGGTGCTCAACGGTATCATCGAGGCCAGCCTGGATACACCGGCCTGGAAGGCCGGAGAGCCCGTCGGGGCTTTGGGTTTTATCCCCATCGGCACGGGCAACGACTTCGCCTGGTGCCTGGGCCTGCCCACGGGTGACGCGGCCGCCGCCTGCCGTGTGCTGGCCGCTGGCAAGACGAGAGTGGTAGACATCGGCCGTGTGGAGGACGAGCTGGGGAATGTGCGCGTCTTCTGCAACAACTTCGGCGCGGGCTTCGATGCCGCCACCACGGTGGTAAGCTACGGGTTGCGCTACCTGCGTGGCTCTCTGGTCTTCCTGGTAGCAGTGCTCAAGACTGCCTTTCTGTACTACAAAGCCCCCCTGGTGACGGTGCACTACAACGGGCAGGAGCG
>DFBV01000022.1:0-488 GCA_002366755.1 Anaerolineales bacterium UBA3071 | reverse complement strand
CTACTTCATCCGCGGGACCCACGCTACACAGCCGACTGTGACTGTGGATCAGACGACACACATCATCGTCGCTTCGGAGCAGGGGTTGCCGGTGCACCTGGATGGGGAGATCATGCGTACTGACGCCAAGCGGTTGGAAGTGAGCGTGCTGCCTCACCGGCTGCGGGTGGTGTGTTAGGAGGAAGAATGCTCATCGGTTGTCTGTTTTTCGCCGCCGTTCTCGGCTATACTATTGGCGCTTTCCCCACCGGCGTGGTGGTGACCCGGCTGCTGAAGAAGCCTGACGTGCGCTTCAGTGGCAGCGGTCACATGGGCGGACTCAACACCTGCCGCCAAGCGGGTGTGGCTGGGGGTCTGGTCACCGCGCTGGTGGATATAGGGAAGGGCGTGCTGGCCGCCTGGCTGGCACAGAGGCTGACAGGGACATCGTGGGCCCTGCCGGTGGCGGGTGTGGCCGCCATTGCGGGGCACTGCTGGTCGGCCTACAT
>DFBV01000284.1:1321-7162 GCA_002366755.1 Anaerolineales bacterium UBA3071 | reverse complement strand
TCTACCAATTTACCAATCTACCGGTCTACCAATCTACCGACACGGGAGGACAAGCATTGAAACTACAGGAATACCAATCGAAGCGCATCTTCGCCCAATATGGCGTGCCCATCCCCTCCGGCGACGTTGCATCCACCCCCGCCGAGGCTCGCGCGATCGCCGAGCGGCTGGGGAAGCGAGTGGTGGTCAAATCCCAGGTGCTGGTAGGCGGCCGTGGTAAGGCCGGCGGCATCAAGCTTGCCGATACCCCCGCGGAGGCTGAGGCGCTGGCCCAACGCATCCTGGGCATGGAGATCAAGGGACTGCCCGTGCGCAAGGTGCTGGTGGACGAGGCGGCCAGCATCAGGGACGAGCTGTACCTCGGCCTGGTGATTGACCGTGCCCAGCGGCGGGTGGTGACGATGGGCTCCAGCGAGGGGGGCGTGGACATCGAAGAGGTCGCCGCCACCACGCCGGAGAGGATCATCAAGGTCAGCATTGATCCCTTCATTGGCCTGCGGGACTACCAGGCGCGGGAGCTGGCGCTGGGCATGGGACTGGAACGGGAGCTGATCCGCCCCTTGGTCAGGATCGCCAAGAGTCTGTACAACTGTTTCATCAGCAGCGATGCCTCGCTGGCTGAGATCAACCCGCTGGTGGTCACAGCGGATGGCAGTGGCGGCTACGGCGATCCACCGCTGCTGGCGGTGGACGGCAAGATGGTGCTGGATGACAACGGCCTTTTCCGTCACATAGACCTGGCCGAGATGAGGGATGTGGACGAGGAGACACCGGAGGAACGGGAGGCTCGGCAGCACGGCCTCAGCTACGTCAAGCTCGACGGTAGCATCGGCTGTATGGTCAACGGCGCTGGCCTGGCCATGGCCACCATGGATATCACCAAGCTGTTCGGCGGCGCGCCGGCCAACTTCCTGGATATCGGCGGCGGGGCCAAGGCAGACAGGGTAGCCGCAGCGTTGCGCATCATCCTTTCGGATCCCAGCGTCAAGGCGGTGCTGTTCAACATCTTCGGCGGCATCACCCGCTGCGACGAGGTGGCCAAAGGGATTCTGGCGGCGCTGGATCAGGTGCCGACCGACGTGCCCATGGTCGCCCGGCTGGTGGGCACAAACGAAGAGGAGGGACGGCGCATCCTTGCCTCGGCGGAGATGACCACGGCCTCGACCCTGGCCGAAGCGGCGCAGAAGGCAGTTGCTGCGGCGCGAACCGTTTCGGCGGCTTAGCAGGCGACGAGCCAAAAGACGGGCTACAGGTTGGTCGTCCCCAGCCATCATGTGCGAAACGTCTACACCATTGCCGTCCTCGCTTTGGCATTTTGACAACGAAGCCAAAAGGTGTACAATGGTCACAGAGACACTATGTCATTGTGACCACAACTGGGAGGAAGCGGTTATGACGGTGTCAACGGTTAGCGTACGGGAGGCGAAGGCCAGATTCTCAGAGCTCAGCAACCGCGTGGTCTGGGGAGGTGAGCGTTTCATCATAAAACGGCACGACAAGCCATTCGTGGCACTGGTCAGTGTGGATGATCTGAAGCGGATTGAGGAGCTTGAGGGAAGGCTGTCTCTCCAGCGAGAGCATCCACCAGAGCAGGGACAGGCCCTGCGTGAACTGAGAGCGGCCTACCTGACCATGTCTGAGCAAGAGCGACAGGTAGAGATTGCCCACGCAGAGGAAGGGTTGCGTGGACAGATCAGCCCTGATGAGGCTTTTCCCGATGAGGAAGAGTGGCCATGGTGGGAGTGAAGCGGGGTGATATCTGGCTGGTGGATCTCAACCCTGTGCGCGGCAGCGAACAGCGAGCTGTCCGGCCCTGTCTGGTCATCAGCAACGACGTGATCAACGAGTGTGCTCCGACCGTCTGCGTTGCGCCGCTCACCAGCAGCCTAGCTGGTCGCAGGTTTCCCACTAACGTCGTCTTGGAGCGAGAGGATACCGGCTTGAAGGCCGATTCTCTGCTCCTATGTGGACAGGTTCGGACCGTAGCGAAAGAGCGTCTTCTGAGAAAGCTGTCTGTTATGAGAGTTGGACGTATGTCGGACGTCGAAAGGGCTCTGAGCTTGTATTTGGGCCTGACTTCATGAGTCCTGCAGGGAGAGCTTAGAGAAACCATTGGGCTCGCCGAAACCGGCGGCTGAGAGCTGCCTTAGTAGGTCTTTCGGGTATGGCACTTGGAGGACAGGAAGTCGGAGATGGACTGCATATTCTGTGCCATCATTGAGGGCAAAGCGGAGGCTGAGATCGTCTACGAGGATGAGGCCACCGTGGCCTTCATGGACATCAATCCCGCCAATCCGGGCCACACGCTGGTCGTCCCCAGGCAGCACGTGCGGGACGTCTTCGATATTGACGAGGAGACCGCCGCCGCGGTGATGCGGGCCGCGGTACGGGTGGCGCGGGCCATCAAGGCCGCCTTGCAGCCCGACGGCGTCAACCTGATGCAGGCCAGCGGGCCCGCGGCCTTCCAGTCCGTTTTTCATTTCCACTTCCACGTTGTGCCCCGCTGGTGGGATGACAGCCTGAAGCTGCCCTGGCGGCCAACACCTGGCGCCCCATCGGTCATCCAGGCGGCAGCTTCACGCATCCGAGAGAATATCGGACGGTAAGGTGTTGTCGAATCAGGATTCCAATGTTCCCCTACAGCAATTGGAAGGAGATTTCTGAATGAGCATTTTGGTTAACAAAGACACCCGCCTCGTCGTGCAGGGGATCACCGGGCGCGAGGGGCTGTTTCACACTGAGCAGATGATCGAATACGGCACCAATGTGGTGGCTGGTGTCACTCCCGGCAAGGGGGGCGAGTGGGCAGCCGGCGCCCCTGTCTTCGACACCGTCAAGGAAGCCGTGGAGGCGCGCGGGGCCAACACCTCGGTCATCTTCGTGCCCGCCCGCTTTGCCCCCGATGCCATCCTGGAGGCGGCCGACGCGGGGATCCGAGTCATCATCTGTATCACCGAGGGCGTCCCCACGCTGGACATGATCCGCGTGCGCGCCTACCTAGATCAGGTTGGCGCGCGGCTCATCGGACCCAATTGCCCGGGGCTCATCACCCCCGGCGAGGCGAAGGTGGGCATCATGCCAGGACACATCCATAGACCTGGCGCTGTGGGCGTCGTGTCCCGCAGTGGCACTCTGACCTACGAGGTGGTGTACGCACTCACACAGCGGGGCATCGGCCAGTCCACCGCAGTGGGCATCGGCGGCGACCAGATCATCGGCACCACTTTCATGGATGTGCTGAGGCTCTTTGATGAGGATCCGCAGACAGAGCAGATCGTGCTTATCGGGGAAATCGGCGGCACGGACGAGGAGCGGGCAGCAGGTTACCTGGCGGAACGCATGGTCAAGCCGGTGACCGCGTTCATCGCTGGGCAAACCGCGCCGCCAGGCAAGCGCATGGGGCACGCCGGTGCCATCATCTCTGGCGGCACGGGCACGGCTGAGGATAAGATCAGGGCATTGCAGGCGGCCAACGTGACAGTCGCCCGCCATCCGGAGGAGATTGCCGAGATCGTGGCGTCGCAGATGTAGCTGTACCAAGCGCGCCTTAATTCTGCGCTGGTGGGCATTCCCTACGTGAAACGTGAAACGTGAAATGACTCCTCTGAAAAAACCCAAGATCGTCAGCGGATTAAGCGGATTGAGCAGATTTTGTTTCATATTCATCCGCTTCATCTGCTTAATCCGCTGATGGCTTTTGGCCTTTTTTCAGCAGAGTCGTTTTACGCATCCTGCTTCACTTGCCCCTTTGCGCCAGGTTCTGAATTCGAGCTTCCGCCCGATGCTGAGCCTCCTTCGCCGCTGCCCGCTGAGGATTGAACCCTATGCCATTGTCATTGCTCCAGACTGACGTAGAAGTGGAACTGGCTCCGTCAGGCTCGTTGGCCGAGCGGATCTGCCGTTTTCTGCGAGAGCAGGGCGGCCCTGTCTGGTTGGTGGGCGGATACGTACGCGACCGGCTTCTGGGCCGCGAGACGCACGATCTGGACGTGGCTGTGCCCGCTGAGGCCATCCCCCTGGCCCGGGCCGTGGCCGATCATTTCGGCGGGGCGTTCTTCCCGCTGGATGAAACGCGGGACATAGGGCGTGCATTGCTGCGCCAGGCGGGACAACTCTTGATTGTGGACGTCAGTCGCCTGCGGGTCGCCGATCTGGCAGCCGACCTGGCCTTGCGTGATTTCACGGTCAACGCCATGGCCTGGGATCTCAGCGCTGAGCCCACGATCCTGATCGACCGCCACGGTGGTCGCCAAGACTTGGACGCTCGGCTGGTGCGAGCGGTGGGCAAGGGGGGCTTCCGGGACGATCCAGTGCGCATGCTGCGGGCCGTGCGGCTGGCGGCGGAACTGGGCTTCCAGTTGGAAGAGCAGACGGCGGTCTGGATTCGGCAGGGCGCGCCGCTGCTGGCGGAAAGCTCCATGGAACGTGTCCGCGATGAGATGGTGCGCATCGTGGCTGCGGAGAACGCCGCCGCTCATCTGCGTCAACTCGACAGGTTGGGCCTACTGACCATTGTCCTGCCGGAGGTCGTGGACCTGCAGGGCGTGGAGCAGTCCCCGCCTCACTACCTCGACGTCTATGAGCATTCCTTGGAGACCGTTCAGCAGTTGGAATGGGTGTTGGAGGTCGTCGAGGGGTCTGGGGCGGCTGAGGGAACTGAGGGGTCTGAAGGGGCCGGACGCCGAACAGCGAACACTGGACGCAATAGCCAATACCCAATACCCAGTACCCAACGTGTCGAAGAGGTGCTAAGAGCCAGCCTCTCCCCTTTCACTGCCAATTTGCGGGTGCATCTGGCTCAATCCACCTCCGCCGAGCGCACGCGGGGCATGATGCTCAAGTGGGCGGCGCTGTTGCACGACCTGGGTAAGCCGAAGGCTCGCAGCGTCGAGTCCAGCGGACGGGTGCGGTTCTTCAAGCACGAGGCCATCGGTGCGGAGTTGGCGGCGCGAGCGCTGCGAAGGCTGCGTTTCACCAATGCTGAGGTGCTCTGGGTGGAAACCATTGTGCGCCAGCACCTCCGCCCCGCGCTCCTGGCCCGCGAGCCATCCCTCACCCGCAGGGCCATCTACCGCTTCTTCCGCGACGCGGGCGAGGCGGGAGTGGACACCGGCCTGCTCACGCTGGCCGATCATCTGGCCACCTGGGGGCCGAACCTCATCGCTGAGCGCTGGACGCGGCGGGTGGAGACGGTCGCTCTCTTGCTCGATGCTTACTTCACTCGACATAAGGTCACTGTCGCGCCTCAGCCGCTGTTGAGCGGATGGGACTTGCAGGAGCAGTTCGGCCTGGCGCAGGGGCCACGCATCGGTGTCCTGCTGGAGGCACTGCGCGAAGCCCAGGCGGTCGGCCAGGTGCGTACCCGAGACGAAGCGGAAACGCTGGTTCGTCGTTTGCTGGCAGAGGATGTCAGCGGAAAAGCGGAATGAGCGGAAGGGGAGCTGAGATGTCTGAGCAGTTATCTTTGGTTGAGGCTCTGGAAAAGCAGAGGAAGCAACGGGAGCGGAGGCAAAGGCGGCGCGTGCGTGCCTTCGCCAATCGCTTGCGGGTCGTTGCTTTCGTTACTGTTCTGCTTGGCGGTCTGCTGACTCTGGCCGCGCAGGCATGGGGCAGGGCGTATGACCTCGATTGGTTGGGCTACGTCATGGCGCTCATCCTGGCTCTGGCCTGGCTCTATGCGGCGGGCTTGCTCGCAGTGTTCTGGCGGCGCACCCATTTCACCGCCTATCTGCTGAAGACCCACTGGACCTGGCTGGCTGTGCTGGTGGGCATCCCGATTGATGTGCTTCAGATGGCGTACTACCGCCTGCGCGTGCCCGCGTGGCTGGTTTTGATCCTTGT
>DFBV01000284.1:0-1271 GCA_002366755.1 Anaerolineales bacterium UBA3071 | reverse complement strand
CTCATGCCTCGCAGTGGGAGCGCCTTTTTCCGCTTTCGTGGAACGACCTGATGCTCATGCGCTTCCCTGACCTACGAAAGGGCCCCGTCGCCGAGATGTAGGCAGTGCGATCTGTATGTGCAGACTGATGGCCTGACAGCGCAGGAGGTGTTTGCGAGGGTGGTGGATTTCCTGCACCAGCTTGAGTGGAGGGGAGAAGTTTGACAGGAGTGAGGGGCTACGCTATAATCGCTCAGTTTGTGGCCGACATCCGATATCAGAATTTGGGGGAGTTGTTGCATGAGAGAACGTAACGTGGTTTTGTTGGCTTTCATCGTCGTCCTGGCACTGGTGGCGCTGTGGATTGATCTGCCCATTGACCATCCCGAATGGACGCAGAAGCTCCTCTTCTGGCAGCCCGAGGGCACGCGCGACTTGGAGCTGAAACAGGGGCTCGATCTGCAGGGCGGATTGCAGGTGCTGCTGGAGGCGGATGTGCCCGAAGGCGAGGAACTCCCGGACGGCGCCCTGGAGGCGGCCAAGGGTATCATCGAGAACCGCGTCAATGGCCTGGGGGTGACCGAGCCGTTGATCCAGATCCAGGGTCAGCAGCGCGTCATCGTCGAGTTGCCGGGCATCAAGGACCCCGACCAGGCGATTACCACGCTCAAGGGTACGGGCCTTCTGGAGTTCGTCGAGGCGGGCGATGCTTTCTTGCAGGAGGGCACCATCATCCGCACCAGCCTCGGCGGCGACGATCTGGCATCTTCATTCGTCATCACTCCCACGGCCGCGGTGACGGAGACAGCGGTCGCTCCCTCGGGAGAGGTGTACGAGACCATCATGAGTGGCAAGCACCTGAAGACGGCGGGAGTGAGCACCGACGAGTACGGGCGGCCGCAGATCAACTTCGAGCTCACCAACGAAGGGGCCCGGATCTTCGCCGACTACACTCGTCAGAACATCAACTCGTTCCTGTGCATCACTATGGACAAGGTGGTCATCTCCTGCCCGAGCATCCAATCGGAGATACCCGATGGGCAGGGTCGAATCACTAGCCAGCAGGGCTTCTCCTTGGAGTACGCTCGGGGTCTAGCGGTGCAGATGCGCTATGGTGCGTTGCCGGTGCCTCTGAAGGTGCTCAATAACCGCACCGTCGGCGCCACGCTGGGTCAGGATTCGGTGCAGAAGAGCATCACCGCCGGGGTGGTGGGGCTTTCCGTGGTCTTGCTGTTCATGCTGAGCTACTACCGGTTGCCGGGCCTCCTGGCTGACCTGGCGCTCGTCATCTA
>DFBV01000115.1:2470-2599 GCA_002366755.1 Anaerolineales bacterium UBA3071 | reverse complement strand
GCCGGCATCCAGGTAACGGTGCAGTATCGCCTGCGCCTCGGCGGGGCTGATCTCCACCAAATGAAACCCGCCCAGGCCCAGGATGGATGTTTCCAGGCCGGTGCGACCTAATGTTCGGTATTGCATGTT
>DFBV01000115.1:0-2444 GCA_002366755.1 Anaerolineales bacterium UBA3071 | reverse complement strand
CCGCTTGCGGAGCTGGTCGAGCATGATAGCCACCACGATCACCAGCCCCTGCACCGCCTGCAGCCAGTAGGCGGAGACGCCCACGAGCACCAGGCCGTTGCGCAGCACCTGCATGATCGCCGCGCCAATGAGCACGCCCAGGATGGTGCCCTCGCCCCCTGTCAGGCTGGTCGCTCCCACCACCACGGCAGCGATGACGTCCAGTTCATAAGCCTGCGCGGCCGTCGGTGCCGCTACCCCCAACCGAGCAGTCATCAGCACGCCGCCGATGGCGGACAGAAAACCGCAGAGGGAGTAAACCATGATCTTGACCCGATCGGTGTTGATGCCCGAGAGAGCCGTAGCCGTTTCGTTGCCCCCCACGGCGTAGATGCGATAGCCCCACACCGTGCGGCTGAGGAAAATGGACGTGATCACCGCGAAGGCGAGCATGAAGATGAGTGGCAAAGGCACCTCGAAGCCGACGATGGGGATGTCGTACTGACCCAGGTTGCGGAAAGACTGCGGCAGCTCGCGCACCGGCCAGCCGCCGGTCAGACCGTAGCAGAGACCCCGCGCCATGAGCAGGCTGCCCAGAGTGGCGATGAAGGGGGGCAGCCTGCCCTTGGTGATCATCAGGCCGTTGATGAAGCCTACGAAAAGCCCCGCCAACAATCCCCCCAACACAGCCACGGGCACGTTGATCCCCTGAACTAACAACATGGCGGTGGCGAGGCCAGATATGCCCATCACTGAGCCCACCGAAAGGTCAATGCCGCCGGTGATGATCACCATGCATTGCCCGAAGGCGCTGATGGCGATCCACGAGAAGGCCCGTAAGATGTTGAAAATGTTGACGCTGGTCAGAAAAGTGTCGGTGTAGAGGGAGAGGAAAAGCCCCATAACCAGCAAGATGAGAAAAACTCCGACTTCTGGACGGCCTAATACGTCTCGCCAGGCCATTCCACGGGGCCGCGCCATAGCCACTGCGCTCCCTGTCTGTGCCGATTTCGCACTGCTCATGCCTCTGCTCCTTTCGCCGTTGTTTTGTTTATGATCTCGTTGCCCATCTCGCCGCTGGCGTAGGCCATGATCTTCTCCTGCGTTGCCTCGGCCCGGTCCAGGATGGCCGCTACCCTACCCTCGTGCATTACCAGGATGCGGTCGCTCATGCCCAGAATCTCCGGCAACTCCGAGGAAATCATGATGATGCCCATGCCTTCACGGGCCAGTTCGCTCATCAGCGCGTGCACCTCGGCCTTGGCCCCCACATCAATGCCCCGCGTCGGCTCGTCCATGATCAGTACCTTGGGCTGCAAGGCCAGCCATTTGGCGACCACTACCTTTTGCTGGTTGCCGCCGGAGAGGAACATGGCCTTCTGCCGCAGGTGAGGCGTGCGGATGTCCAGTTTGTTCACGTAGCTTTGGGCCGTATCACGGAGGCCGCGCTGATCCATCCAACCAGCACGGGAGTAGTCATCGAGCGAAGTTAGGACGATGTTCTCCAGCACCGGCAGTTTGAGCACCAGCCCTTGTGTGGTGCGGTCCTCGGGCACGAAGCCCAGTCCCGCTGCCACCGCCTCGAGGGGGGAATTGATGCGCACTCGCTGCCCATCAACCCAGATCTCGCCAGCGTCTTTGCGATCCACGCCGAAAAGCAGGCGGGCGGTCTCCGTACGGCCGGCACCCACCAGGCCGGCGAAGCCCAGGATCTCCCCCCGGCGCAGGGTGAAGCTCACATCTTCCACCACACCCCGGCGGGTGAGTCCCCGCGCTTCCACAAGGGGCTCACCTATCTCCACTTTCTCCTTGTGGAACATGTCCGTCAGTTCCCGCCCCACCATCAGGTGAATGATCTTCTCGGGCGAGGCCTCGCTGATGGGCATGTTGCCGACCTGTCGGCCATCTCGCAGCACCACCACCTGGTCGGCAATGCGGAAGACCTCTTCCAGACGATGAGTGATGAAAATGATGGCGATGCCCTGTTCCTTAAGCGTGCCGATGATCTCGAACAGGGTCTCTACCTCGTCCTCGCCCAGAGCCGACGTCGGCTCGTCCATGATGATGATGCGAGCATCCACGGCCAGCGCCTTGGCCACCTCCACCATCTGCTGCTGGGCCACGGAGAGGTCGCGGATCAGCGTCGTGGCGGGCACGCGTGCGCCAACCCGGCTCAGATGCTCCTGTGCCTCCCGCTCCATGCGACGACGATCCACGAAGTTGAAAAACCGCCCCAGGCCGCTCTGCCGCGGCTCGCGGGAGATGAAGATGTTCGCCGCCGCGCTCTGGTTCGGAGTGAGGTTAAATTCCTGATAGATGATGGCGATGCCCAGGCGCTGGGCGTGATTAGGGCTCTCGATCTCCGTTTCCTGGCCCTGCAGGAAGGTGCGGCCTGCATCCTTGCGGTATGCGCCGCAGAGTATCTTCATGAGCGTGGACTTGCCAGCGCCGTTTTCGCCGACCAT
>DFBV01000189.1:744-6891 GCA_002366755.1 Anaerolineales bacterium UBA3071 | reverse complement strand
GTCGCCGGCCTCAATGGTGTCCATTCCCAGGTCGTTGCACATCCAGGTCAGCTTACCGATGACATCCAGGTCGTCAATGCCACAGTTGGCGCCGAAGGCCCAGGTGGTCTCGTACTCGATGACGGAGACCAGTTCGCTGCCATCGGGGTTGGGGATGACGTTGGAGCACTGGATGATGCAGCCGGGGTGGCAGGGGTGGCCCATCGTGCCTA
Organism: Anaerolineales bacterium UBA3071; assembly: GCA_002366755.1. Lineage (GTDB taxonomy): Bacteria > Chloroflexota > Anaerolineae > UBA3071 > UBA3071 > UBA3071. The sequence goes on along the minus strand of DFBV01000189.1, from coordinate 6,679 downwards.
CGCCACCTCGCTTTTCGCAGTACTCGGCCATGGCCTCGCCGGATATCTTGGCCGCGCCCTCGAAGCGGCCCTCGCGGAAGTTGCGGGTGGGCAGGCCGCCGGCCTCGTTGATGATGTTGACCAGGACGGCGGTGCCGTAGGTGTTGAGGGCGCCACCGGGCTTGGTGAGGGCATGCTCGCGTATCGCCTTGGTCAGCTTCTTGCGACCGGTGTTGAAGAGGTCCTTGTTGGCGATCTCCACTCCGGGTCCGTCCTTGCCATCCACGACGATGAACTTGAGGTGTTTGCTGCCCAACACCGCCCCCAGCCCGCCACGGGCGGAGTAGCGGCTGGGCCGGTTGTCTATATCGTTGAAGCAGACGCCGGAGTTGGCATAGCGTTGCTCACCGGCGACACCGATGCCTGTGATGCACACCTTCTTGCCGAAGCGGTTGAACAGCATGGGATAGACCTCGTAGAGGCCCTTGCCGGCGTACTCGTCGGCGGCGAAGAACTCGGCGCCGTCCTTGGTGATGTGCATCCCCCACCAGCCGTCGTCCTCGGGGTAGCCCTCGACGACGATGGCCTTTAACCCTAAGCGGGCCACCAGTTGCGGCCAGGCGGAGCCAGCGTTGGACTCCTTGATGCCGCCGGTGAGAGGGGACTTGCCGCCCACCGAGACCCGGCCCGAACTCGACGCGGCAGTGCCAGTGACGATGCCGGGGGCGAAGACGAGTTTGTTGTTCGGCCCCAGCGGGTGGCAGGTGGGATCCACCTCGTCGGAGATGAGCGTGGAGGTCAGCCAGCGGCCGCCCATCAGCTTGTACTTCTCGGGCACATCCTCGTAGGTGGCGGTGCGGTCGGTCATGTTGATACGCAGGATCTTAGCCATCTTGATTTACCTCCCAAATCTGAATTACAGAAATGCTGTGTCCCACATTCGCGGGACAACACTCAGGACGCTGGGGAAAGCATGTTCCACGGCTGTAACCACCTCCTTCCACTTTGTGGTTCAAACGCAAAAGAGGCATGCCTCCGCCTTCCTGGTTGGCTGTTCCGATAGCCAACGGTACAGGCGAGAAGTCTGCCTCCTTTGCGAACACGGCGGGCATAGGGATTGCTCCCCACACCTTATCGCTCATCTGTCCCGGAGGGAGCAGGATGAGTCGGAGGGCTATGTGATTTTCCTAGATCATGATACGCCACATGTGTCCATTTGTCAAGTCTCTGATCCCCCTGTCAGCGGTTGGCGGGCAGGCTACTTGTCTGGCTCCGTGTACGCGTGATGCACCCCTCGGTCCTGTCGCTGGTGGAACGTCTCTTGGAGTCGGGAGGTCATGTGGGCGCCAAAGCGATACTGGAACGGCCACATGCTCCGGCGATGGGAGATACCCACTCGGTCGCCATCGTACAACGTCAGGTCAAGGTCGGCGTCCAGGCCGGGCAGTGCGGCCAGATTGCCGTTGACGAAGGTGATGCCTCTTTCCTCCGCAGGCAGGCCCAGCCGCGCCAATAGCTCGCCCACCGTCGTCCCTTCGGCCATTTCCAGGTGCAGTTGAGCGTAGCTCCCTTGGCTTTGGTCGCCAGCATAGCGCGCCAGGGAGCCGTACAGCCATATTTCCAGTTTGATCATCTTCTTGACTCCATTTTCAAAGGACAACACAACGATTCGGCACTGCCTACGCGTACGCGGGGTTCAAGGTTCAGAACAAGGAAACAAGGAAACAAGGAAACAAGTAGACAAGGAAACAAGGAAACAAGGGAAGTTCGGCGTTCGGTGTTTAGCAGCGCTGAACTCCGAACCTGAAATCTGGAACCTTCGAACCTGCAACGGTGTCCAACCGCGCCTCAGCCGCCACCCACAGGCGGGAAGATGCCTACCTCATCGCCGTCAGAGAGGACGTGATCCTCCAGCCGGATGATGCCGTTGACGAAAACGACCTTGACCTTGTCGGCGGGCAGCCGCAACTGCCGGATCAATCGCTCCACGGTGGCACCATCTGACAGGTTCACCGGCAAAGCCTCGCCGATCTTCAGCTCAGGCTGATAGCGGCGCAAGGTGGCAAAGAGCTTAGCGATGAAGGCGCGAACAGGCACGGACAGACGCGGACCAACGACAATGCTCGGCACTGGCCCGCACCGGTCAGGTTGACTGGTGAGAAGTTCCCCACTCCTACCGGAAGTCCTTCGGATTGAGTTCCACTACCTCGTACATCGCCTCAATAGGAGCTATCTTCAGTACCTCTCCCAATGCTGCGCGGATGGCATCCTCATCGGGGGCATCCCAGAGGCAGAACATCTTGCTAGCATCCACCGCGAGCCAGCTGCCGAGCCATTCCGTGTCCGGCGCATCGGCCATGGAGACGGCCTGCACGGCTTTGAACAACGTATCCTGGGTCGCTTCCTCCGCCACAGGAGTGTGAACTACTACATACTTGGCCGTGGGTGCTTGGCTCCTCTCATTCTTGCTTATGCGGTGTACGAACACCCGCAACTGTCTTCCCGCAACGATGGGGCCTAGCTGATTCATGTGGTCGCGCCCTGATCTTTGGGCTCTGGGCGTGTTGCATCTGATCTAGGTCAAGGCGGGCGTAGTAGTCGGCGCTCAATCTCCTCGATCAGATAGAGTAGGTTTGGACTGTCGAAACTCAGGCCAGGTGCAGGGACGCGATTTCGTTTGATGTTTGGAGGAATGTGTTTGTGGTGAGGCTGTGTGCTGGCGAGAGTAGGATCGTTCGGATGGGGCTGGGGATCGTACCAGTAGAGACGCTCACCACCTCGATCTACAGCATAGCTGTAGCTTTGAATGACATTGCGGGCAAAGTTGAGGTCCTCCCAGACTGTCAGGGTAATATCATCGTCAAACTTGATGGTGCCCGTGACTTCAGCGAAGGCTGGACCATGCCGGATGACCACAAGGGCAGAATGGCGAATCGACGAGAACCTGTCCTGCAGAGAGTAAACCAGCCGTTCGTAGTCGGCGAGAGAGGGAAGCATCGAGTTCAGGCCAGTTGCGGGTTGGGCGTGAGGCGGAGTGGACGGTCAGCAGCCTCCTGACGCAAGGATTGGAGAAAAGCACTGCTCATTCTCTCGAAGTCTGCTTCCCGTTCCAGCTTCATCTCGTACGAACTGGCCCAGCGAGTGAACTCCGTTGTCTGCGCGAAGCCGTCGTCGTCCAACAGGCCCTGGCGGTACAACTCGTAGAAATCCTTTGAGGTAACCCCGTACTTGCGCTCGTACGCTCGTATTCGCGCTTCAAGGGCGTGCAAATCCTGGATAATCTCTTCCAAAGTCATCGTCTTTCCCCTGGTCTCACCTGGTTTCCTCCCAGCCATCGCCTGTTTATTCTAGCACGAACAAGTGAAACCTGCAAGTCTTACAACTCCGCCAGCATCTGTCCCATCTGCGCCGTGCCCTAGCCACCTCATGTCCCTACCGCTATCCTCCTGCAGACCCCCACTCAGCGCCCTCCTCCATCGCGTACCGCATCACCTCGCCCACGCTCAACTCCTCGATGCCCAGTTTGTCCAGCGTGCGCCCGCGCCGCCAGTAGTTGGTTTGGTGAATGATGCACGCCAGCCGGATGATGCTGTCCATCCCCCGCACGGAGACGCCATACCGCTGTCCCAGCGCGGCAATGGGCACCAGGCTCATGGGCACGTCCTCGGTGATGTAACGGTGGTTCAGCGTGGGGGGGGCCTTGATGCCCCGATAACCGGCTTGGTTGTGAATCGCCTCGTGCAGGGTCGCGCCGTTGGCATCGTAAGCCATCCTCAACCACTCCATCCCCGTCCGGGCGCGGATGCCCATTGCTGCAGCAACCGTCACCCTCTCCCGATCCAGCGCCTCCAGGATGCGGGCCACCGAGGGGGTCACGCCGTCAATGTAGAACTGGAACTCGCCGGCGGTGGATTCGATGCGCCCAGCGTTGAGCAGGGCGAGGGAGGGATGGAAGATGGCCCCCATGTTGTTCAGGCTGGTGTGCAGCACGCTCACGCCGTCAATTAACTGGGGGTAGGCCGAGCCCAGGGCCTCCAGCACTCGTGGCGTGCGCGTGGCCGGCAGCGCCGCCACCGGAATCGACTTCTTGATACGAAAGATGCGCGATCCAGCCGGACCCTCGGAGCGGCTGGCGTAGATCAGCGTCTCCGCCTCGGCCACGGTGACCTCAGCCTGGCAATCGTTATCGTTCAGCACCTTGACGAACTCCAGAGCGCCGCCGGTGCGCCCGGGATTGAGCACCACGATCTGTCCGTCGCGCAGATGGGGGGCGACAGCCCTGGCGATGTCGGTGTGACCCGTGGAAGGCACGACGACCATGATGACCTCGGCCTGCTCCAGTGCCTCCCCCATGTCCGACGTGACCAGGGTAAGATGGCCAAAGCCGTGCGGCCCTCCCTCGTAACTATCCAGTTCGATCCCGCCTCGCGCCTTGATGGCGGCGACGTGCTCCGGCGTGCGGTTGTACAGTGTGACGGGAAAGCCCATCAGGGCCAGATGGGCCGCCATTGCCTTGCCGCCGTGACCGGCTCCGATGACTGTGTAACGTGTATTCTCGTTCATTCAGACCCTCCTTTTTCACCTGGTAGACTGGTAAATTGGTAGATTGGCAGATTGGGAATTACGCACCAAGCCCGGTCCCCAGGCCGGCGAAACGCTCTTCTTCCGAAAGCGCCCGTCCCGTGGCCAGGTCCACCGCCACGCAGGCGCCGCGCGGGTCTATGCGGGTGACGATCTGCCCGCGAGCGAAGGGGTTGTTGCGCAGGTGGGGCGCGTCCAGCACGCCCGCCTTCACCGACTGCGCCAGGGTGGCCGGGTCGGTGAGCGGGTCGGCCACGTCCGGGCCGGCCAGGGCGCGGATGGCTTCCAGTGTCACCTGAGCCTCCTGCACCAGTTCCTCTTTACGCTGCTGGACGGCGGGGTCGGCGGTCATGTCCGGCTGGCCGCGGAGCGCGTTCTCGACCGCGCGGCGGGCTAATTTGCAGGCTTCGATCACGTCGCCGGCGGTGGCAGCGTGGTGGGCTTCGGTGTGGCCCACGACGTGGAGGATGTGGGGCCGCAGCGCCATCTGCAGGTAGACGCTGGCTGCCAAGTGAGCCCGTGCCGCGTCCGGGTCCAGCGGGTAACTCAGAAGTCCCGTGCGCGTCTGCCGCCAGATGCGGAACCCCTCCCCCTGGCTCCCGCCCCCGATAGAGGAGGGGGAATCTGCCAGCGGCGCGGTCATCTCCAGGCAAGCCAGCATCTTGGCCAGGTCCATGGCCTCGTAGAGGCCCGGCGGGCTGTTGAACATCATCTGAGCGATGTAGTCGCGCACGCCGAAGGCGCGGGCGTTGTAGGCCGAGAGATAGGCCGAGACGACGAAGATCACGTCCGGCGCATCGCGCAGGCCCCAGTGGTGCGGCTCGTTCAGTTCGACCGGAATACCCCGTCTCCCATACCAGGCCATCACCTTCTGGTGCTTGCGGATGGAGTCCTCCAGATCCCACGGGCCGCGGCCATCCATAAGGTTGAACCAGAAAACGGGGATGGCGCACCAGGCGATGTGGATGGTCTCCACGTACATCTCGGCCAAACGGATGAAGTCGTCGCTGCCGGAGTAGGTGCGCAGGAGGGGGAAGTTGCCGCGCCTGCTGGCACCGTAGAGGGTGCGGTAGTCGTCGGGGGTGCGCACCGGCACGCCACCCGCCCCCGTGCGGCGCGGGTCCTGTCGCTCCGGGTGGAAGAAGTCAGCCTGGGCGTCCTGGTCAATGCCCAGGGAGACGACGTCCAACACCTTTGCTTCGGCGATGCGGGCGATCCCTTCGCGGGTGGCCTCGACCGTCGGCAAGCCGAAGTGGTGGCGGACGATGGGGAAGGGGGCCTTCCAGGCGATGCGCTCGACGGTGGTCTGGGGGAAATCGCCCTCGGTCAGTCCGGCCTGGGGCTGGCCCTTCAGGTAGGCCAGGACGACCTCGGC
>DFBV01000189.1:379-569 GCA_002366755.1 Anaerolineales bacterium UBA3071 | reverse complement strand
ACCAGGTCGGCATGCTCGCGCCGGGCTGCCTCCAGGAGTTCCTCGACCGGCACCGCCGGGCCGAGGAACACGGTCCTCCAGCCGGCGGCCTCGGCCAGCCGCAGGAAGTTCATCACCCCGGCCACGTGGACGCACTCACCCAACGCTGCGGCAACTACGGTTTTCACCTCTAAAATTCTCCTAGCACCTG
>DFBV01000189.1:0-300 GCA_002366755.1 Anaerolineales bacterium UBA3071 | reverse complement strand
CTCGCTCTCGTAGTGCTCGGCGGGGAAAACCAGATCGTAGCGCTCCTCCAACAGCGGCACGAAGCTCAGCCCCAGCGCCCGCGCCGCGGCCAGGATGCCCAGCCCACAGTCGGCCGCCCCCGATTGCACCGCCGCGGCCACGGCCAGGTGCGTGAACTCCTGCCGCTCGTAGCCCTGAATGTTCCGCGGGTCAATGCCTCGCCGCTTGAGCTCATGGTCCAGGAGCACCCGCGTGCCCGAACCCCGTTGGCGGTTGATGAACATCACGCCCTCACGCGTCAGGTCTTCCATGGCCTGGAT
>DFBV01000021.1 GCA_002366755.1 Anaerolineales bacterium UBA3071 | reverse complement strand
CCACAGTTACGTTGGAACTGACACTTACCCAAATCCCAGCCCGCGTTCTTTGAGGCTAACGAAGCGCTGTTGGCCGATAATCAAGTGATCCAGCACCTCGATGTTCAGCAGCCGCCCCGCCTGCACGATCTGTTCGGTCACGGCCACATCTTCGGGTGACGGTGTGGGATCGCCAGAGGGATGGTTGTGCACGACGATGAGTGCCGCCGAGTTGGCCTTGATGGCCTCGCGGAAGATCTCCCCCACCCGTACCACGCTGGTGTTGAGATTACCCACGTACATCTTGTGCGTGGCCAACACACGGTTGCGGGTGTCGAGCAGCATAACCCTCAGTTGCTCTTGCTGCAGCAAGCCCATTTCCAGCATCAGCAAGTTGGCCGCGTCGGCGGGAGACTTGATCTGGGGCCGCTCATGGGGGGACGCGACCAACAAGCGCCGCCCCAGCTCCAACGCGGCCTTGATCTGGGTCACCTTGGCCGGACCGATGCCTTTCTCCTGCTGAAGCTCGGCGAAGCCAGCCTGCGCCAGGCCCGTGAGTCCGCCGTAGCGCACCAGCAACCGCTCCGCCAGACGCAGGACGCTCTCGCCGGTCACGCCGCTGCGCAGGAGGATGGCGATGAGCTCCGACGTGGAGAGCGCACCCGCGCCGTAGTGCTCCAGCCGCTCGCGCGGCCGCTCGCCCACGGGCAAATCTCTGATGGTGGGGTGGTACTCGACCAGGGCTGTTTCGTCGCTCATGGGGATGCTCCGTTGGAGAGTAGACAAGGATGCAAGTAAACAAGTAGACAAGGGAAAACCGGGAGAGCACTTATGTTGTCCCTTGTGTACCTGTGTACTTGTCTACTTGTTTCCTCCGATTGTACACCGTAAGGGCCAGTTGGGCAACTGAAGAGCCCGCTCCCTATGGGACATGGAAGCGGGCTCTGGCGATAGGAACCGCTGACTACACGGATTTCACCGATTGCTCTCCTCTGCGCAGTCTGTGAAATCCGTGGTTCATTCACTCACGGCGTGTCTTGGGTCAAAGCCTGCCACAGATCCTGTAGCCAGGCCAGGAGCGCGGCCAGGAAGCCACTTGCGTCCGACGGCTGGGGCTGCTCCACTGTCGGCCCAGGCCTGGGAGATGGCACCGCTGGCGGAGTGGCCTGCGCTGCCGGTTCTGCTTCCTCGGAGGGCGTGATCTGGTACGCCTTCCCCTCGAGGACGAAGATCACCTGTGGTCCGAGCGCCAGATACCAGGCCACCTCCGGCTCGGCGGCCAACTCGAAGTAATGTGAGCTGCCGAAAGCCACTTCCGTGACCTGCATCTTGTCAGCCTCGAAGGCCGTGTCCACCCAGACGCCGCTACGGTAGACGAAGGTGTGCTCGCCAGCGTGGCGCACGGCCTTGGCCTCCTCGACCGGTGCCCGCGCTGCAGAGCGCAGCTCCTTCCGCACACCGGCGTCGGCCACCGCCTCGGCGCCCGAAGCGGCCAGCGCCGGCGCTTCCATCGCCTTCTCTACCACCTTCTCCACTTCCACCACCACCGTCCCCACAACTCTTGGCTGGGCAGGGGCCTGCGCCAGCGGCAGCGCCTGCGGTTCCTCCACCAGGAACGAGGTGTAGGGCGTGGCGATGCCATAGCGCAGCGACAGGCTCACCACCTCGTCCACCAGCTCGGGATCCTTGCCGTGCAACCGGATCTGATCCAGAAGGTAGCCGATCTTGCGCGTGGCCCACAGCCGGGCGATGAAGGACTCGCCTCCCTCGCGGCGGAAGGTGAGGTCCTCGTAGGTGAAGGTCTGCGGCTTCTGATTGATCTCGCCGCGGAGCGTGAGCGCAGTCGGACCGCCTTTGCGGTAACGTCCCACGATCACAAGCTGCGTGCCGGCGAAGAGATCGGGCAGCGGATAGGGATAGATGTCATCCACGTGCACGCCGCCGAAGTCCATCTCCAGGTCGGCAAGCAGCGGCGTGCTCACCTTGGCATAGAAGCCAGAAACCTCCTCCTCGATGGACTGGCCGGGGGTCACGTAGCTACTGGCCCCGCGGTGCGCCTGTGAAATGCCATCCAGCAGGACGGTGTTCACGTCGTGCCCCACCCCGAAGGTGAAGAGACGCACGTTCTTCCCCGCCTCGCGGGCCACGTTGGCCATGATCATCTCCGGCTCAGTCACTCCCTCCGTGGGCAGGCCGTCGGTGAGGAAGATGACGATGGCCGGACGATCAGGGTCCACCTGTGCCAGCGTTTCCAGCAGGGCACGGTTGATGTCCGTGCCGCCGGCAGCATCGAGTTGCTTCACCCAGGCATGCGCCTCCTCCCGCTCGCTGGCCGGTTGCAGCCGGTGAGCATACTGCCGCACGCCGGTGCTGAAAGAGATGATGTTGAAGCGATCCTCCACCTGCAGGTGGTCGAGCACGAAAGCGAGCGCCGCCTTGGCCTGCTGGATCTTCTCGCCCCGCATGCTGCCCGAGGTGTCCAGCACCAGCATCACGTCCTTGGCCACCACCTCCGCCTGCTCGATCTCCACCTTGGGAGCCACCAGCATAAGGAAGAAGCCGTCCTCGTCCTCCGGCTTGTAGCTCAGCAGGTTGAGGCCGATCTCTTCCTCGGCCACGCTGAAGTAGAGCTCGAAATCGCGGTCGGGTTGCACGTCGCTCTCCTCGTAGCCCACGCGGGCGCGGTAGTCCCCCTGGCGATCCACGGCGATCGCATGGCTAGGAGAGTAGATGGCCTTCAGGGCCTCTTTCGAGGTGATGTCTATGCTGATGGAGACGTCCTCGATAGGACGGTGGGAGAAACGCTCGGTGTCCAGCGGATAGCGGTAGCGCACCAGCCCCTCGTCTAGCGTGAGGACCTCACTGTAGGTAAGCTCGATGCGCCGCTCGTCGCCGGGTGGGATGGGGAAAATGCTGGCCTGGAACGCGCCGCGGCCCACGTACTCCAGCAGCGCCGGGTCCCGCTGCCTCCGCACGTACGATTCGTAGATGGCCCGCGCTTCCTCCTTGGTCAGGAGCTTGCCCTCGTACTTCTCCCCCTCCACCCACATGGCGAACTCGGAGATGGAGGCTCCCTCCGGCAGGGGGAAGATGTAGGTGCCCTCCACGGCGAATCTCGCATCGTTGATGAACACCTGGTCCACATGCGTGGTGGCCACTTGATCCTCGATGGTCACCGTGACGCGGTGGTACTTGATGGTCAAGGGGAAGCCGCGGAACGGCGGTTGGTCCGGCGGGGGCGGCCGGGGGATGATGATGCCATCGGCATGGGCGGCCGGTGCCAGCGCCAACAGCAGCACGACAAGCAGAACGATCATCGGTGGTCTCTTCATCATCGCTTCTCCTCTCTTGCGTTGTGTGTTCGGAGTTCGGAGTTCGGGGTTCCATGTAACACGCCCCAAGTCACTCTCCGGTTTCTGAGTATGTAGACGAACACACTAGAGCAAAGGTTCCCGGCGTTGGGCAGGCTCATGGCCACGTGTCTGTTCCGCCTCAATGCAAAAAGAGCCAGCAGACGTCACTTCTGCCGGCTCCATCGGCCAATGCCTTTGTCCGCATCATTGCGCATCGCCGATTCTTTCCTGCCGGTTGCGAAGGAAAGCTTCCACCTCCGAACGGGTGGGCAGGGAGGGCTGGGCGCCTAGCTTGGTGACAGCAAGAGCGCCAGCGGCGTTGGCAAAGCGCACTGCCTCTGCGGGGCCGCGGCCCTCAGCTAGCGCTACGGCGAACCCACCCACGAAAGCGTCTCCCGCCGCCGTGGTATCCACCACCTCGACCCGGTGGCCTGGAACGTGGATCGCCTTCTGCCCCTCAAGCAGGAGAGCGCCTCGCCCTCCAAGAGTCAGAATGACTGTGCCCACTCCCGCGGCCCTGAGCCTGGCTGCCGCCCGCCGGGCCGACTCGATGTCGTCTACCTCGGTTCCCGTCAGCAAGGCCGTCTCGCTCTCGTTGGGGATGAGGACATCCACCTGACTCAAGAGCGTAGGGGGAAGTCTCCGGGCGGGGGCCGGGTTCAGGATGGTGATCAGCCCCCTGGCACGAGCCAGACCAATGGCCTGCTCCACCACCTCCTGGGGAATCTCCAGTTGCAGCACCAGGATGGCTGCCGAGGCGAGGACATCCTCTGCAGCCTCCAGATCAGCCAACGTCAACCGCATGTTGGCCCCAGGTGCCAGGATGATGGAGTTCTGCCCCTGCTCGTCCAGAACGATGAGCGCTACTCCGGTCGCTGCCTTCGGGTCGCGCCGGACGTGGGACACGTCGATGCCGAGTTGGGACAGGTTAGCGAGCTGCTGGGCACCGAAGGCGTCATCTCCCACCCTGCCAACCATGCTGACTCGAGCGCCCAGCTTGGCCGCCGCCACCGCCTGATTGGCCCCCTTGCCCCCGGGAATAGTGTGGAACGCGCTGCCGATGATGGTCTCGCCAGGACCGGGAAAGCGCGGGGTACGGATCACCAGATCCATGTTCAGGCTACCCACCACGGCGATGTGAGGTGGCATCATCTTCTCCTTTGGCGCGCCGGGATGCTCCTTGTTCCTGCGCGGACCAAACCTCCTCTCCTACGCCGCCGAACCTCTGCGATCCATCCCCCGCCGCGCCAGCTCCTCCTTGATCGTCCCCACCACATCCTGCTGCACGGCGGTCTGAGCAGCCCGGATCATGTTCTTGATGGCCTTGGCATCGCTGCGTCCGTGGCCGATGACCACCACGCCGTCCACACCCAACAGCGGCGCGCCACCAAACTCCCGCCAGTCCATCCGCCGGCGCAACTCCCCTACAGCCGGCAGCATCAGCACCAGCCCAGGCAGCGCGACGATCAGGCCGGGGATCATCAGCACCAGCGCCAGCTTGTTCAGCCAGCCGCCGGTGAACTGCCGCTTGAAGAAGCGGGCCAGGAAGGACACCAATCCTTCGGTCAGCTTGATGATCACGTTGCCCGTCATCCCGTCGGTAACCACCACGTCCGCCAGGCCGCGGCCGATGTCCTTCCCCTCCACGTTGCCAACGAAGTTGAGCTCGCTGGCCTTGAGCAGTGGGTACGTTTCCCGCACCAGCATGGAGCCCTTGTCCTCCTCCTCGCCGTTGGAGACGATGCCGATGCGCGGCCGCTCGATGCCCAGGAGCTTGCGAGCATAGGCATCGCCCATGATGGCGAACTGCAGCAAGTACTCCGGCGTGCAATCGGCGTTGGCACCGATGTCGAGCAATAGGCACAGCCCCGGCGCGGCGGCGTAGACGCTGGCCAGCGCCGGGCGGGCGATTCCCCGAATGCGTCCCAGTCCGAAGATGGCCGCCGCCAGCACCGCCCCCGAGTTGCCGGCGGAGGCGAACGCGTCCGCCTGCCCTTCCTTGACCAACCGCATCCCCACTACCAAGGAGGAGTCCTTCTTGCCTTTCACGGCCATGGTGTGCTCTTCCATCGTCACCACCTCGGAGGCGTGGACGACGGACAAGGACAAGCCTGTCGTGTCGTGCTTGGCCAGTTCGGCCCGCACGACCCCCTCCTGTCCTACGAGGATGATCTCCGTGCCCCATTCGCGGGCGGCCTGCACAGCCCCATCCACGACCAACTGCGGGGCGTGATCGCCGCCCATGGCATCGAGTACGATTTTCATGATTTCACCTCACCTTTCCGCTCTTTCCGCTCTTCCGCTGACTGAGATAGCCGCGCTGCGAGCAACACTGGCAGCCGCTCGCGGTTCGGCGGCGTCACCTCGACCAACTCCACATTGGGCCTGGCTCTCACCTCGGCAAAAAAACCACCCCGGCCCTTGGCGATGGTGCCCAGCAGTGGCAACGGACTGTCCAGCGCCCGCCGCACCGCCTCCCGAAAGCACGGTGAGAAACACTCCATCTTGCCGATCTCATCAACCACGATGAGGTCAGCGTCCAGTTGAGCAGCGGGATCAATGCTGGGCACGATCTCCCGCTCGAAACCGGCCACGTCCACCCCGTACTTGCTCACCCGCTGGCGGCCGTGGAAGTCCACGTGCGCCAGCACCCGCTTACGCCCATCCAGCGTCACCGCTTCGAAGCCCAGTCGCCCGCGGGGGCCGCGCAGTTCGCCAGTGTAGAAACCGCTGGCCCGCGGTCGGTCTAGCAGCGCCAGCGTGCGTTTGATGACCGTCGTCTTGCCCACGCCAGGGCGGCCGGTGAGCAGGATCTTGAGAGCGTCCATCCATTGCCTCCGATGGCCCGATTATATCACGGAGCGGGGCTGACGGCAAGCACTGATAGCGTGTGCAGCATGGACCTCAAGAGCGATTTGACAAACCCAGCCACCTTACATATAATCGACACATCTTCGAAGGCCCATTCGTCTAGTGGCCTAGGACGTCGGCCTCTCAAGCCGGAAACACGGGTTCGATCCCCGTATGGGCCATCAATAGGAAGAGACTGTATTGGACCAGGGAGCGTGTAGCCAAGCGCGTCCTGGTCCTCTTTCGTTTTCGTTTCCACTCGCACGGTTCACACCGCTCGCTCCCCTCCCAGGCCGAAAACTGCAGGGCCCTGAAATTCCCCTTCAATCAGGCTTGACAACCCCTGGAGATCGTGATACACTATGAGGGACCAACAGACGCCCTTTGGCCGATCTGCCTCATGGCAAAGTGCCCTTTCAGCCACTCACGCTATACTCAGTAGATCCAGACTCTGAAGCAGAGCGGGCTCCCACACGCGCGGATCGGCGGCGTGGGAGCCGCCTTTGCTGGCGATTTTGGATCTACTGATACTCAGTGCACGTTGAAACTCCGACTGCGATACAGGAATAAGACGCGGATGGCCACGGACCAACACGGATAAAGAATAGATAGCATCCGTGTTCCTCCATGTTTGTCCACGTTCAATTCACAGCATCATCGCTGAAAGCGAAGAACCCAAAACCACAGGAGAAGAAACCGTGTCAAACATCTTGGAAAAGCTGGCCACCAATCTGTACAACGGCGAGGACAAAGTCGTCGCCGAACTGGTTCAGCAAGCGCTGGACCAGGGAATGACACCGGCCGAGATCCTCAGCGGCGGCCTCATCGCTGGCATGGATGAGGTGGGCAAGGATTTCAAGGCTGGCGATCTGTTCGTGCCCGAGGTGCTCATCGCCGCCAGGGCCATGCACGCAGGCATGAACACCCTACGGCCGCTGCTGGCCGAGGGCGACGTGCCCTCGGCGGGCAAGTACCTCATCGGCACCATGCAGGGGGACCTGCACGACATCGGCAAGAACCT
>DFBV01000272.1 GCA_002366755.1 Anaerolineales bacterium UBA3071 | reverse complement strand
CCGCCTCCAGCCAGCGATCCGGTTCGCCGGCGGCCTTCTCCAGGTAGCCCTCTCGCACTCGCTGGTGGAATGCCAGCGCCTGCGCCTCCGAGCGATTCCACTCCTGAGGCACCTTGCGCCGCAGCCCCTCCTCAATAGCAATGTCCAGGTAGATGGTTAAATCGGGCACCAGCCCGCCGGTGGCGAAGGCGGTGATGGTGCGCAGGGTGTCCAGATCCAGCCCCCGTCCATAGCCCTGATAGGCCAGTGTGGAATCGGCGTAGCGATCGCAGAGCACGATGCCGCCGCCCTGCAGATGAGGGCGGATCACCTGGGCCACGATCTGCGCCCGCGCCGCCGAGAAGAGCAGAATCTCCGCCTCCGGCTGCATCTCCCTGCGCGTAGGGTCAAGCAGGATGGCCCGGATCGCTTCGCTGATGGCCGTGCCACCAGGCTCACGCGTGGCCAGCACGTCACATCCCCGCTCGCGCAGCCACTCCGCCAGCAACTTGAGCTGCGTGGTCTTCCCGCTCCCCTCAGGGCCTTCAAAGGTGATGAACAGGCTCACGCTGGACTCTCTCCTGTGTTCATTGTCGCTTCCGGGCAAGGAGACAGTCTGAGACAAGGGGACAGATTGTCGTCACTTTGACCGGCAAGTTTGGATGACCAACAGGCTTACGCCAAGCCTATTAGCCCAACAGCGGCGGTGTGCGGGCGTGCAGGCCGTGCAGTTTGGCCCAGCCTAGCAGCAGGCCAGTGCATAGGGGATTCAGCGGCACCATATCTGTAGGCTTCACCCCCGTCAGCCGCGCCAGATAGGTGGTGATGGCCCGCAGATCGTTGTGCTCGTTGATGGTGTAGACACGCCGGTGCCGGTAGCGGTCCCTGACCATCTCCCCCGCCTCGGCCACAGCGCAGGGGCCGACGATGAGGATGTCGCCTTGCAGCCGCTCCAGTTCCTCCCGCGGCACTCCCTTGCCGAAGACAACGCTGAACCCGCCGCGGCCACCATGGTCGCTGCCCAGCATCTCCAGCACGCACTCGGTGTTGCCCCGGCATCCTTCGATGCAGGCCCGTTCCTGCCCCTGTACGATGGTCACGTCGGGAGGAAAACGACGCAGCAGCGTGTGCGGGTAGCGGGTCTGGAAGCGGTTGAGGTCGCCCATCACCTCGATGTCCGCGAGGTCAGCGCAGCCCAGCCCCGCTGCCGCCGCCAAGCGCAGATGCTCCACCTCCTGCGGCTCGTACCCCAGCAGGCGAGCCCCCACCGCGTCCACGGCCACGGTGTCCCGTCCACCGAAAAGCACGTTCAACCGCACCAGGCAATCGTCCAGGTGAGCCGTGGTGGGGAAATGCCCGTGCACCGTCGCCGTCAGCCCCTCGATGAGGGTGAAGTCGGGCTGGATGAGGCGATAGATGCGGGTCAGACGCTCGTGCAGGCCGAAGTGGTGGTCTGCCATGCGGTCGCGCTGCACCAGCAGCCCCATCTGATTCTTCACCCCCAAGGTGACCGTGGTCATGGAATGGGTCTTGAGTTTGGGGAAAGACAGGTAGCGGTTGTCTCCCTTGTGAGCGATCAGTTCGTCATGCAGCAGGCGGGGGATTTCCACCGGCTCCGCCTCACCCGGCAGCGTGATGCGCACCGTGCGCCCCTCGTCCAGGTACACCGGTCTGGCCCCGTAGCGGCGGCAGATGCGGTCGTAGCCGGTGACCTTGAACACCAGCCGCGTGAAGTTGCCATGGGTGCAGTTTTCCATGACAAAAAGGCGCCGGTAGCCATGCTGACGCAGATAGGCCAGCAGTGCCGCCAGCGCCTGGGGCGCGGTGTGCGTGTACGGCGCGAAGTGAATTCCGTTGGGTTTGATGAACAGCTTGCCCTGACGGGGGAACAGCGCTGTCACGCCACCGAAAGCAGTGAAGATATCGTCTATGGCACGTTGCAGTGTCTCTTCTGTAACCTCAGCGACGACGACTTTGGGCATGGCTCACCTCAGCTCCTTGCCACCTGATCCCCTGGTTTCCTTATCTCCTTGTCCCAGGTCGTCCCTCTGTCTCAGAAACCGAGCGTGGGAGCCCGGCCTGCTGAAGAGCTACTGCGCCAGCAGCTCCTCGATAGCTTCCTGGAGCTTATCGGCTGGTACGTAGCCCCCCTGCTGTCCTTTGAAGGCGAAGAACTGCGGCGCGGGTGGGAACTGGCTCTGCAGGGCGATGGCCAGATCCCGATTCACCTTCGCCTCCGTCTGACCTTCGTCCAGGCAGGCGGCGAAACCATCGGCATCCAGATCCAACTCCGCAGCATACTCCTTGAGCGTGGCCACGACATCCTCCGACTGGCCCCACTCCTCCTGCTTCTCGAAGAGCAGATCGTGCATGGCCCAGAAGGCTTGCTGCTGACCAGCGCATTCGGCAGCCACGGCCGCTTGGAACGCAAAAGCTTGATCCGGCCCTGGGAAATGCTTGATGATGAGCCTCACCTTCCCCGGCTCCACGTACGTCTCCTCCACATCAGGCCACACTTCCAGGAGATGCGTGCGGTTTTCCGCCGACTGGAAGTCGATGAAGGCAACAATGCCGATCTCAGCCTCGGCGGAGCCTCGGAAGGCGTCGCCCCCGTAAGTGTATCCTGGTTGCGCTGGGTTGGCATCGAACGGGGTCGCGCCAGGTGGCAGCGGCGTGGGCGTGGGGGGCGGGTGCTCGCCGCGCAGTGCCTTCTCGATAACCTCCTGGAACGCTTCAAACGGCTGCGCGCCGGAGAGGAACCAGTCATTGATGAAGAAGGCAGGGACACCTTGAACCCCGAGTGCTTCGCCCTGTTCTAGCTCTGCCTGGACCTGGTCGGCGGTCTCCCCCGATTCCACGCAGGCGACCAAGGCGTCTGTGTCGAGGCCCAGTTCTTGGGCATACCCCATGAACTTCTCGGTCAGGTTAGCCTGCCCGCTCCATTCGGACGCTCTCTCGAAGAGAAGCTCATGCATTTCCCAAAAAGCCTTGGCCCCCTGTTTGGCAGCGCAGAGGGCTACTTCGGATGCCGGCCGCGCCTGAGGATGGAGACCATCGAGCGGATGTTGAACGAAAACGTGTTTGACTTTGCCTGTAGCTATGTACGCTTCATACAGAAGCGGTCCCGTCTGCAAAGTGTGACGGCCGCAGTATGGTCATTGGAACTCGGAGTGTTCCGCAAGCGTGACAGGCGCGTTGGGGTTGCCTCGGTAGGGCAAGCCATCCTCCGTGAAACCCATGGGCACCTCGCCCTCGCTTGTAGCAGGCGTAGGCACACTCGTGGCCGTCGGCGCTGGCGTATCTGTCGGCGGCAAGAGCGTCGGCTCCGGCGTGGTCTTGGAGCCACAGCTGGTCGCGATCAGGACCGCGAGAAGCAGTCCTAGGAAAAGAGAACGCTTTGGATTCATGTCACCTCACAAGTGTTGGTAGTTGGTAGATTGGTAGA
>DFBV01000002.1:2012-4853 GCA_002366755.1 Anaerolineales bacterium UBA3071 | reverse complement strand
TTAATATAGCTACTGCAATAATTGGTGATATGCGAACCCGACCTGCCTCCTTGACCCCTGTCAGGTCTTGTCCCGTCACTATGGGAATTGAGGAGATACACCGATGTCCACACAAGCCTTTGAAGGAACAACGATCCCCGATCGGCCAGCCAAGCCGCGCCAGGCCGGGCTAACCATGCTCATTGATTGGGGGCTGGCTGGTGCCGCTCAAGCCGACTGGTTGGAGATCGGTGCCCCGTACATTAACTTGGCCAAGATTGCGGTCGGCATCTCACGGCTCCTGCCGGCAGACCTCCTCCGCAAGAAGATCCAGCTCTACCGGCAGCATCAAGTCATCCCCTTTCCCGGCGGTCAGTTCCTGGAATACGCCGTCTATCATGGCCAGGCCAGCGACTATCTCGCCGCTGCTCGCACCGCCGGCTACGGCTGGATCGAGGTCGGGGTTCGTAGTAGCGACTTCAATCGCTTTCGCCCCATTTGGATGACTGAAGTTCTCAGTACCAGCAGATCCGCCAATGTCCAATGTGGCGAGGGGGATACAGAGACATGAGTAACGAAGCTTCTACCGACAAGAGGAGCGAGGGAGACCCGCAGGAGTCTGTCTGGACTTTCCGGGGGTATCGCATCTCGCCGAGCGAGTTCAACACCGCCATGGTGCACCTGTACCGCGGCGAGGTGACCCGCTCCAACGTGTGGCGGACGCGGTTGGACAGCACAACCAACTGGGCCGTGGTGACGACGGCAGCGGCCCTCACCTTCTTGTTCAGTTCACCCACCAGCCCGCACGTCATGGCCCTGTTGGTCATGATGCTGGTGTTGCTGTTTCTGTACATCGAAGCCCGTCGCTATCGTTACTACGAGCTCTGGACCTACCGCGTGCGCCTGATGGAGACCGACTTCTACGCCGCCATGCTGGTGCCTCCCTTCGGTCCCGGGGAAGAGTGGGCCGGGCGGCTCGCCGAAAGCCTGCTGGACCCTGAGTTCCCCATCTCCACGTGGGAGGCCCTGGGGCGACGGTTGCGGCGGAACTACATCTGGCTCTTCGCCCTGCTGACCCTCAGTTGGGCGGTGAAGGTCATGCTGCACCCTGCGCCTCTATCGACCGGCATGGAGTTCCTGACCCGCGCCAGCATCGGCCCTGTGTACGGCTGGTGGGTTGTGGTTGGGGTCGTGCTGTTCAACATCTCCATGCTGTTGTTGAGCGTGGCAACAGTTGGGATGCAGGAGTCCGCTGGCGAGGTGCTGCCCCAAGGGCTCGTGCCGCCTGGATTCAAGCGCTGGCTCAAGGCGCTGCAGGACGTGCCGGGGGAGATCGTTCCCCTCAACCGAATTCGTCTGCCTTGGCTAGGAACACGTCGCGAGCGGTTGACGATCATCATCACCTCCGAGGGAGAGAAGGTGGCCAATCGTCTGATGACTGAGATTCGCCACGGTGTCACCGCCCTCTCTGGCATCGGCATGTACACAGGTGAGCCGAGAGACGTTCTCCTGTGCGCCGTCCATCCCACCGAGGTACACCAACTCAGAGCCATCGTCCGTGCTGTTGACCGTGGTGCCTTTGTCGTCATCAATCCAGCTCAGCAAGTGGTGGGGGGAGGTTTTGAGCCATTTGATCGGCGCAGGAGAAAGTAGCAGGGAGGCCTCAGAGTCTCTCAATCCCCTGTCGTGGAGATCTGCATGGTATCGCTTGCCCCCTTCGAACCAGCTATCCTGCCCCAACTGGCAGCCTGGAAGAACAACGATTGCTCTGAAGTCAGATTGGTCACTTGGAGTGCAAGGACATTCTCCGATCGGCATGAACTGAATCAACGAAACCTCATCGTCAGCGGAACTGCGGAAGGAACAGAAAGGACAAAAAAACTTCCGCTCATTCCGCTTTTCCGTTGACTATCCAAAAGTAGGAGTTGCCTAGCAATGACTGATTCAATCCGAGTGCTTCACTATGGCATTGGCCACGTTGGAGGCGAGATAGCCCGTTTGGTGCACCGTCGCCCCAACATGACCAGTGTTGCGGCGGTGGATGCAGACCCAGCCAAGATCGGTGCGGATCTGGGTATGCTCTTTGGTGAGGATGCCTGGGGAATCATTGTCTCCCCCGACCTGAAGAGTGCTCTGCAAGATGCCCAGGCGGACATCGCCATCCACACTACGGGATCGTTCCTGCCGCAGGTGGTGGATCAACTTGAGAAACTGATTGAGGCTGGCTTGAACATCTGCTCCACTTGCGAGGATCTGTCCTATCCGGCCTTGAAGCGTCCCGAACTGGCTCGAAGACTGGACGGCTTGGCCAAGTCGAAAGGGGTTACGATCCATGGGACTGGCGTCAACCCTGGCTTCATCATGGACAAGTTCGTTCTTGCCATCAGCGGCGTGTGTCAGGAAGTGCGGCATGTCTGTGTGGAGCGCATCGTCGACGCCTCAAAGCGACGCCCACCATTGCAGCTCAAAACCGGTGCCGGTCTCAGTCCCCAGGAGTTCATGGCCCGGACGGAAACCGGTGCTGTGCGTCACGCTGGCTATCAGGAGTCTGTGGCGATGATCGCCAGAGGCCTGGGATGGAAGCTGGACAGGGTGGAAGAGACCGTTAAGCCGATCATCGCCACCGAACCTGTGAGCACGGACGTGCTCAGTGTCGAACCTGGCCAGTCTCTGGGATTGCACCAAGAAGCGCGGGGATTCGTGGCCGGCAGACCACTGATCGAGCTGATACTTGAGATGCGAGTGGACCGACCCGAAGGCTATGATCGGGTTGTCCTTGATGGGATACCCCCCATGGACGTCAAGGTCATCGGCGGCGCGCACGGTGACCGCGCAACGACGGCCGTGGTGGTCAACTCCCTG
>DFBV01000002.1:0-1899 GCA_002366755.1 Anaerolineales bacterium UBA3071 | reverse complement strand
GCGCAGAAGCTGTGGGGCATCCGGGATGTGGCGATAGCCAACGGACGGATTGTTTTGGTGGAGGAGGACCTGGCGTGGGTCCAGGCGGACCAGACCCTGGATGTCGCTGGCAAGGTTGTCGCCCCCGGCCTGATTGACCTGCATGCCCACGTCTATGCTGGTGCCACGATCTTTGGGATCGAGGCCGACGACCTGTGCCCCCGAACCGGCGTGACGACGGTGATTGATGCAGGTAGTGCCGGATGGGTGAACTTCCCCGGGCTGAAGCGGTACGTAATCGAACCATCCCAGACGCGCATCGTGGCCTTCGTGCACCTGTCGGCGATCGGCCTGACCTTCAGAAATGGGGAACTCAGAGCAGCAACATCGCTCGCGCCGAGCGGATCTCTTCCAGCACCTCGGGGTTGACCAGCGCCGACAGGTCGCCGGCATCCTCGCCCAGATAGGCAGCCCGGATCACGCGGCGCATGACCTTGGCGTTGCGCGTCTTGGGGAGATCGGATACGAAGATCACATCCTTTGGAGCCAGGGGCTTGCCTATTCGCTGGACCACCAACGCCTTCAGCTCGTCGCGCAGAGCATCGCCAGGCCTCACGGAAGGCCGTACAATACAGAACAGAACCACCGCCTGCCCCTTGAGCGGATCAGGCACGCCGATGGCCGCTGCCTCGGCCACCAGTGGATGCCCCACCAGCACCGACTCCACCTCGGCCGGTCCCAGCCGCTTGCCAGCGACTTTGATAGTATCGTCGGACCGACCCAGGATGTACCACAGCCCGTCTTCGTCCACAATGGCCCAGTCGCCATGGACCCACACGTTCGGCCAGCGCGACCAATAGGCCTCCTCGTAACGACGGGGATCCTTCCAGAAACCGCGCGTCATCCCGATCCAGGGCCCGCGCAGCACCAGCTCGCCCACCTGGCCCCTCACGGAGTTGCCCTCCTCGTCCACTACATCAGCGGCCATTCCCGGCAAGGGCCCGGAGAAGGCGCACGGCTTGAGCGGCGTCAGCACATTGCCCATGACGATGCCACCCGAGATCTCCGTTCCCCCAGAGTAGTTGATGATGGGCACCCGGTCCCGGCCCACGGTGCGGAACAGCCATAGCCAGGGATCGGGGTTCCACGGTTCGCCGGTGGAGCCGAGAAGCCTCAGCGATGAGAGGTCATGTTTCTTCACCGGCTCGTCGCCATGGGGCATGAGGGCCCGGACAAGGGTGGGCGACACCCCCAGGGCGGTGATGCCGTGCCGCTCCACCAGCGCCCACAGCCGGTCCACATCCGGATAGTCGGGTGCGCCGTCGTAGAACATCATGGTCGAGCCCAGGATCAGCGTGCCAAAGACCTCCCACGGCCCCATCATCCAGCCCATGTCGGTCATCCAATACAGAGTATCTTCTTCCTGTAGGTCCAACCCATGAGCCATGTCCTGGGCCGCTTTGACCGGGAAGCCGCAATGAGTGTGCACAGCGCCCTTGGGCCGCCCCGTGGTGCCCGAGGTGTAGATGATCATCAGTGGATCCTCGGCCTCGGTGCGCTCCGTCTCAGCGGTGATGGGCTGTGCGGCCACGAGATCGTTCCACCAGCGGTCACGCCCTTCGGTCCAGGGCACCGCCATGCCGACGCGATCATAGACAATGACGTGCTTCACGGTAGACACTTCATCCAACGCTTCATCAACTATGGATTTCATAGCTACCATCTTGCCCCGCCAATAGGCTCCATCGGCGGTGAACAGCGCTTTGGCCTCAGCGTCCGCCAGGCGAGTGCTCACAGCCCCTGCCCCATAGCCTGAGAAGAGGGGCAAAACGATGCCACCAATCTTGATGATGGCCAGCAGGGCGATGGCGATCTCCGGGGTCATGGGCATGAAAAGGCCGACGGCATCGCCCTTGCCCA
>DFBV01000076.1:3356-4423 GCA_002366755.1 Anaerolineales bacterium UBA3071 | reverse complement strand
GGCGTGGTCTTCGCCCACGCCATCAACGGCGCGCTGGCGCAGTATGGCCGGCTGTCGCACCTGAACGTGGGCACCTGGCCGGATACGGGGATGAACCCGGTGATGACCGAATCCACCGCTGAGGCCATGGTGGACTGGGCCTTCGCCGCCGTGACCACCCAGGCGCTGAAGGGGCGCCGCGTGGTGGTCTTCGGGCACGACTCCATGGGCATGGAGACCGCCCTGGCGCACGTCTTGCCCATCCGACGGCAGTTCGGCCTGGAGATCACCCGGCTGGACATGAAACTCCTGGCCGACATGGTGATCAAGAAAGCGTACGACGCCAAGGAACTGAAACGCTTCCGCGCCTGGATTGATCAGCATCTGGGGGAGCGACTGGAGCTGCGCGATGAGGCCGATTCTGGGCGCTTCAACCAGAGCCTGGCGCTGTACCTGATCGTGCGCGATCTGCTGAAGGACCTCAACGCCGTCGGCGGCGGCTTCATGAGCCAGTTGGAGTGGGGCTCCGATCCGCGGGGCATCCCGCTGCCGGTGGCCGACGCCATGGAGTCCTTCTTCAACTCCACCTTCGACCACAACGGGCGCAAGGTACCTCTGTCCTTCGCCACCGAGGCGGATGTGCAGGGGTTGCTGACGATGCTCTTCCTCTCCGCTCTAACGGGCGGCAATCCGCCGCTGTTCATGGACTTCCGCAAAGTGTGGGAGAAGTGGGAACTGGACGGACTGGCCGAGAAGATCGGCGTGGAACTGCCGGAAGATGAGCTGTGGGCGCAGAAGGGGTTGGTGGATGGCGATAATTCGGGCAGCGCTTCTCTGGACTGGGCGGCTGGCCCGGGAGCGAGCATCGAAGAGATCATGGCCCACGTGGGCATGCCGCTGGCGGATGAGCACTACTTCCCCGGCATGGGCAACTCGGTCACCTTCGTGTCTCCGGGAGGACTGGACGGCATCGCCGGTCGCTTGACCTACAGCAGCCTGTCCGATATGTTCGGCCTGAGCTGGGACGAAGCGACCACGGCGGGAGTGCCGGAGAAACTGGCCGTGGCGCTTTCCCGGGCGACGACGGC
>DFBV01000076.1:2350-3313 GCA_002366755.1 Anaerolineales bacterium UBA3071 | reverse complement strand
GATCCAGGGGCTCAGCCCGGCCCGACTGGAATACTGGATGGACCTGAACAACGTGCTCTCCCAGGCCAACTGGGCGGCCCGGCGCGCCTACATTGAGGGCGTAGACCGGCCGACCCCGCTGCTCTACCTGATGAATGGAGGCGAGACCAACGCCAAGCTGATGCTGGGCAAGAGGATGTAGAAGGTGTCGCCTCTGCGCGCTTTCTCAGATGCGCCCTGGGATGTTGACTCTTTCCCGGTTCGCGGCTATAATGCTGTGCGCCACGCAGTGAAGCAGTCAACTCCGGATTGGGCCAGCAGTGTATTGTAGGTTGGAAGCACTGTGGACTTGTCCAGTGCTTGCGAAGGGAGGTGATCAAAGCCTGAACTGCATGCCGTCTCCACGTATCGCTCCAGTGTCCGCTCTGCGGACACCATCTAACCTTTCCCAAGGGGATCTGACAGACACATCCCACCAGTTTTCCAAAGGAGGAAAACCGTGAACACGAAGAAACTCAGTTGGCTGATCTGTAGCCTCGTCGTGCTGTCGCTGCTGGTGACCGCTTGCGCACCCCAAGCAGCGCCCCAAGAAGAGGCTGCTGCAGGCAAGACCTGCGAGGGTGTGAAGCTCATCTTCTTCCCCGGAGGACCGCCAGGGTGCCCCTTTGCTACCGTCGTTTACAATGGTGCAGTAGCTGCGGCAGCAGACTTGGGCGCCGACGTTGAATACATGTGGTCGGATTGGGATCCCGAGAAGATGGTCCGGCAATTCAAAGAGGCCGCTGCCACCAAGCCTGACGGGATGGCCGTCATGGGGCATCCAGGTGATGACGCCTTCGAAACTGCGGTAGACGAAGCCAGGGCACAGGGGATCATCGTCACCAGCCAGAACACGACCTTGCCCAGACTCGAGGGGAGGTACAAGGCCGACGGCTTCGGTTATGTCGGTCAAGAACTGTATGCCTCCGGCTATATGTTGGGCCA
>DFBV01000076.1:0-2232 GCA_002366755.1 Anaerolineales bacterium UBA3071 | reverse complement strand
GTCTTCACAGGATATGTGTCGGCCAACCCTGATGTCAAGTTGGTCTGCACCGATCACGGGGGGCTGACCGCTACCATGGAGACCTATCTGAAGGCTGCAGGTAAGGGCCCGGACGACATATACGGTATCGGGTTTGATCTCTCGTCAGCCACGTTGGAAGCGATCAGGGGTAGGTGGACGGACCTGGTGCTCGATCAGCAGCCCTACTTGCAGGGCTATCTGCCGATTGTGCAGCTCTGTCTCACCAAGCAGTACGGCTTCTCCGGTCTGCACACTGATACGGGGTCTGGCTTTGCGCACAAGGACAACGTCGAAGCGCTGGCCCCGCTCGTGGAGCAGCAGATCAGGTAGGCCCATTCGCATTCTGGCTCCTGAGGTTCGGGCCAGCAGTATTCCAAGGGAAGCGGTGCGGAAGTAGAACGTGTAGGGCAAATGGCATGATGGTTTGCGGCGCAGGCTTGCCGCGATCGGAAGTCTGCGGCAATGGTATGCGCCGAGAAGCGACAATCCAGTGCCGTTTGCCCTCTCGTTTCGCAAGTTGAGGTGTGGTGTGTCGCTCGTGGCGGACGGCCACATCCGCTACCTTACCGCTGGGCGTGGCCGTCCAGCGGGAGCAGACACATCATGCGAGGGGGATTGTCTGATGGATTACATACTTGAAATGAGAAATATCTCCAAGCGCTTTGGGGAGGTTGAAGCATTACGCCAGGTCAACTTTGCCGTCGCCCGCAATGAAGTGGTGGGATTGGTAGGCGACAACGGCGCCGGCAAGTCCACTCTGATCAAGATAGTTACTGGCTATTATCAGCCAGACAGCGGCGAAGTCTATTTTAATCGCCAGAAAGTAGAAGGCTTGTCTGTCGCAGAAGCCCGACAACTGGGAATCGAAACGGTTTATCAGGAACGAGCCCTGGCTGACCTCCAGACGTTATGGAGAAATATATTCATGGGGCGGGAGTTGACGACTCACTTTGGCTTCCTTGATGCAAAAATGATGAAGCAAGAGACAGAGAAACTGATGATTGAGTCCATGGGGTTTACATCAACGGCAGTTGCACCCGATTCTGTAGTCAGGACCTTTTCTGGAGGAGAAAAACAGGGCGTAGCTATTGTGCGAGCCCTGCACTTCGATGCTGAGCTCATCATTTTGGATGAGCCGACCATGGGTTTATCACTGTCGGAGACAAGAAAATTGCTGGAGTTTGCGCGTGGGATCAAAAGGGCCGGCAAGTCATGCGTATTCATTGATCACAATGTGTTTCATGTATATTCAGTAGCGGATAGGGTTGTCGTGTTGGACAGAGGAGCGGTTGCGGGTGAGTTCTTGACCCGAGACATCACCGTGGACCAACTTGTGGATAAGATGTATCGGGTGGCGCAGACAGGAAGCCTGGATTGACACCAAGGCGACCTGACTGGAACGGCGATTCCGTACAGGATCAATAGAGAAGGACAATAGAGAAGGAGACGAGATGACTTCTCGTGTTGAAGGTCTAGCTGAGGCTGCCAACCAAAGGCAGTCGTGGCAGGACAGTCTGACCAGGTTTGCTCGTACGTATGGGTTGCAGATTGGCATCATTTGTGTCTTTCTGGCTATATGGGCATTGTTCATCTTAGGAGCGCCTAGGACGTTTCTTTCACCCCAGATCTATGCCGCGTACATGTCCACCATACCGTTCTTCGCCGTTATGGCTTTGCCCCTGACGATGGTCATCATCGCTGGTGAGATGGATATGTCGTTCCCTTCGATCATGGCCATAGGAACGCTGGTATTTGTCAATGTTTTTGAAGCTACTGGCAATGTAGTGCCGGCTTTTGTTTTATGTCTGGTTGCAGGATTCCTGGTAGGGCTGTTGAATGGGATCATAGTGGTTAAGTTGAGAATCCCATCATTGGTGGCAACTATCGGTACACAGTTCTTTTGGAGGGGAGCGGTCCTGGTCATCACCAGCGGAAAACCAGCCTCTCTCGTGCCGGTGAAAGGAACGATCTTTCGCCAAGCGCTCGTGGGTAGGCTGGCAGGCTATGTACCAGCTCAAATGATCTGGACCGTTTTTGTGGCGGTACTCGTGTGGGTCTTTTTGAATCGTCACAGATTCGGAGCGCACGTGTATCTCGTTGGGGATAACGAGGATAGCGCCAGACTTATGGGTGTCAACGTTGACCGAACAAGAATGCTGGGATTCGCTATCGTCGGTCTTGCTGCGGCGTTCGGAGGCATTTTGTCTAGCC
>DFBV01000037.1:11014-12305 GCA_002366755.1 Anaerolineales bacterium UBA3071 | reverse complement strand
GTCTTGCTGGTCAGGAAAGAGAAGCAGGTGTTGATTCCCTGCGGGATACCCTATATCTTCGGAACTGTGGGGAGTCCCGAAAAGAACCTCATTCCCGATGCTGCGCTGGAGAAGAACGGCATCGAGCTGGTGGTTGACGAGGCCACTGATATAGACGGCGAGGGTTGCGTCGTTATGACCGCCGGTGGGGAGAGGATTGGCTACCAGAAGCTCGTCCTCGCCACAGGCTCCAGGCCCATAGTGCCTCCCATACCGGGCGTGGACAAGCAGAACATCTTCGCTATAAAGAAGGATGTCCCCTACCTCCAGCAACTGCTCGATGTGCTGGACAGCGCTTCGGACCTGGTCATCGTGGGCTGCGGCTTCATCGGTGTGGAGCTCGCCGAGGAGTGTAGGAAGGGGCGGAAGGATATCAACGTCAGAATCGTGGAGATGCTCAGGCACTGTCTCCAACTGGTCTATGACGATGAATTCTGCGTCAAGGCCGAGGAGGTCCTGAGGACAAAGGGCATTGACCTCCTCCTGGATGAGAAGGTAGAAGCCTTCCTGGGCGACGGGAAGGTGGAAGGGGTGAAGCTTGCGAGCGGCAGGGAGATCAAAGCGGATGCGGTGATCATGGGCATCGGGGCGGCAGCTAACGTGGAGTTGGCCAGAAAGGCCGGTCTTGAGATTGGTCCCTGCAGAGGGATTCAAGTCAACCGCTACATGCAGACCAGTGATGTGAACATCTTTGCCTGTGGCGATTGCGCCGAGAAGATCTCCTTCTTCGACGGCAAGCCCTCCGGCCTGAAGCTGGCTTCGATAGCCACCATGGAGGCGCGCATCGTCGGGGCTAATCTGTTCAGCCCTCGCCGCGTGAACACAGGCGTGATCGGTGTCTACTCAACCATATTGGGGGACACGGCCTTCGCCGCAGCGGGGCTTACCGCGGCAGTCGCCAGGGAAAAGGGCTACACCATCATCGTGGGCGAGGCGGAGGCCATCAACCGCCATCCCGGCGGCATGCCCGGGGCGATGCCCCTGAAGGTCAAACTGATATTCGAGGCCGGCAGCCGCGTGATCCTGGGCGGACAGGTCTCGGGTGCCAGGAGCGGCGGCGAACTCATCAACGCCATCAGCGCCTGCATCCACAAGAGGATGACTGCCGATGACATCGCTACTTTCCAGACGGGGACCCACCCCGGTCTCACAGCCTCACCCATCGCCTACCAGTTGGTGAACGCGGCAGAGATGGCCATTGCCAATTCCTGGAAGCTCTCGACCAGATGGTAGAATGCCTAGCCAGGTGACT
>DFBV01000037.1:0-10975 GCA_002366755.1 Anaerolineales bacterium UBA3071 | reverse complement strand
TTATGAGGAGCAAATCCTGTGACCAAGATTTTGGTTGTTGACGATGACCCCGAATTCGTCGAGATCACGCGCTTGATCCTAGAAGCCAACGGCTACGAGGTCAGCAGCGCCAGCGATGGCGAACAGGGCCTGCAGGCCATGCGCCAGGATAAACCGGACCTGGTGCTGCTAGACGTGATGATGTCCAGCATGCTGGACGGCCTTAACACCTGCCACAAGATGCAAGAGGACCCTGATCTTAAGGGCATACCGCTGATCATGGTCTCCAGCATCATCAGCAGCCCTCACGCCAGCCTGTTCCCGACAGACGAATACATCCCCATTGACACCTGGATCTCTAAGCCCATGGACCCGGACGATCTGTTGGCAAAGGTCCGCAGGCTCACCAAGGCGTAGCCGCTGCAAGTCGCCCCTGGCCTGCCAGCCTGCTGCGCGGCTGGCAGGCCACGAGAGCCATCAGGGCAAATCTCGACGTTGCTGGTGAGAAATGGAGGAAATGGAGAAGACCAAAGCTGGTGGCATCATCCAGAACATCAACCTGGCCAAGATAGGCGTGATGTCAGTTCCAGACCGGCCGGGTGCCGCCGGCTCTATCCTTAGCGCCCTGGGCGGGAAATGCATCAACGTCGAGTTCATTGTCCAGTGCATAGACCTGAAGAACCGCAGTCACATCATCCTGTGTGTAGCCCAGGACAACCTGGAAGCAGCCCTGGTGACTATCGAAGGGATCAAGTCGGAGGTGCATCCTGAGGAGGTGATCTGCCAGCCAGACGTGGCCGTGGTGTCGGTCTTCGGTCCTCATTTCCGGGACTATCCAGGCATTGCCGGGCAGACGTTCTCTGCTCTAGCCTCGGCAGGGATCAACATCCTGGCCATCAGCACTTCCATCTCCACAGTTTCGTGCGTCATTGACAGCGGCCGCGTGGCTACGGCAGTGAGGGCACTCAGGGAGGTTTTCGATGTGCCCTCCAGCGCTGTTTTCACCGCCTCGTGTGGGCTATCGCTTCGCTCGGCAGCCTGTGAGGAGGAAGGCTGAGCTATGGCCGGGATACTTCACATATCCGAGAAGGAGTTGAGAGGGCGGATAGACCAGATAATCCGTTTCGGGTGGCTGACAGCTCCGGGAGCGCTTTTCGTTGTCCTGGTCGCCAACCGCCTGTTGCCAGGGGGCGTGCCTCTGCCTTCTCTTCTGGGCACGATAGCCGGCCTT
Organism: Anaerolineales bacterium UBA3071; assembly: GCA_002366755.1. Lineage (GTDB taxonomy): Bacteria > Chloroflexota > Anaerolineae > UBA3071 > UBA3071 > UBA3071. Next base: position 9,765 of record DFBV01000037.1, on the reverse strand, counting down.
GCCGCCGGCAATGCTCTGATCTCCCTATACTGTCGGCATCTTGACTCGCTGCGAGCTCCTCAGAAGCGATACTTCAGCCTTGCCCATATCCAGATCGTCTTGAATATGGTGTTCCTTACTGTCTTCCTGCATTTTATGGGCGGGTTGGAGACCCCTTTTTTCTTCTTTTATCTCGTCTATGTGGTCCTTGCCAGCACCCTGTTTCCCAGTACGACCAGCTTTGCCTACGCTGGCTTGGCTGTCTGCCTTTATCACTCTCTCCTTATCTTCGAGTGGCTGGAGATCATCCCTCACTACAATCTCGCTGGGTTTCGCAACCCGGTGCGGTTCCAGCAGCCCATTCATGTCTTCGTCACCGGCTTCGCCATGACCATTACCACCTTTGCCACCGCCTACTTTGCCTCCAGCATTGTGGTCAGGCTTCGGGAAAGGGAGAGAGAGCTAACAGAAACTAACCTCTTCTGTGAGACGCGGGGCAAGGAATTGGTGAGACTCAACCATCGGCTGCAGGAGATGGACAAGGCCAGGTCGCAGTTCATACGGCTGGTCACACACGAGCTCCGTGCCCCTGTGGCTGCCATCCAGAGCTACCTGAAGCTTATCCTGGATGGCTACGTGCCCCCCGATAGGGAAAGGGAAATCATCCAGCGAGCAGAGCAACGAGCCCTGGACCAGCTAGCTTTGATTGGTGATCTCCTGTATGTGGCGAGGCTTGACGAGCCTGAAGCTAAGGCTAATGTCGAGGCCCTGGACCTGGCCGTGGTGTTAGGGGAAGTCAGCAACCTGATACGTGGTCAAGCGGAGAGCAAGGCGTTAGCCTTCAGCGTCGAAATCGCCCCTGACCTACCTCTGCTGGAAGCAAACCTGGAGCATATGAAGCAATTATGGACTAACCTCATCAGCAATGCGATCAAGTATACCATGCGCGGTGGCGTTGTGGCTGTCTCCCTGAGTTCGAATACCGAGGGAATCGTGGGAACGGTGCAGGACACGGGGATTGGCATCTCTCCTGAAGACCTTCCCCGCATCTTCGAACAGTTCTATCGAGCGGACAACGCCAAAGCGACGGAGAGACATGGAACAGGGCTAGGACTGTCCATCGCCAAGCGCATTGTGGAAACCTATGGGGGCAAGATTTGGGCAGAGTCTGAGATAGGCAAGGGCAGCATTTTCTCTTTCCTGCTGCCCATCCGTTTTTTTCCCCATCCGTTGTTGAATCGCATCGAGCAATGGCGAAAGGAGTGAGATCAATATCATGACAAAAGTGAATATCACCATTGACGGTCAGAAAATCGCCGCTCGACCGGGCAGTACCGTGCTGGAGGCTGCCCAGGAAGTGGGGATTGACATCCCAACGCTGTGCTACCATCCTGCCCTGCCACCAGAGGGTGCCTGCCGGGTGTGTCTGGTGGAGATCGAGAGGCAGCGCACTCTCCAACCGGCCTGTACATTCCCTGCCACAGAGGGCATGGTGGTTCACACCTGCTCGGAGAAGGTGGTAGAGGCGCGCAAGTTTGTGCTGGAACTGCTGCTTTCCGACCATCCGTTGGACTGCATGACCTGCGAGATGAACGGCAACTGCGAGCTCCAGGACCTGGCCTACGAGTACGGGATCAAGGAGACTCGCTTCCCCGGCGAACAGCACACCTACCTGGTGGACGATCCAAACCCCTTCATCGAACGCGACTACAATAAGTGCATACTATGTCGGCGCTGCGTGCGGGCTTGCAGCTACATGAACGGCGTGGAGGCCATCGGCGTGATGCACCGTGGCTTCCAGGCCAAGATCGGTACGGCCTTCGACGGCTATCTGGAGGACAGCCCCTGCGAGTTCTGCGGCATGTGCGTAGCTGTCTGTCCCACCGGAGCGCTGACTCCCAAGCAACGCAAGGGCAAGGGGCGCGAATGGGAGTTCAAGAAAGTCACCACCCTTTGCTCCTACTGCGGGGTGGGTTGCCAGATAGATCTGAACATCAAGGACGGACGCATTATCCAGGCGACCTCGCACTGGGACGGCCCAGCCAACCACGGCTGGACCTGCGTCAAAGGCCGCTTCGGATGGGATTACGTGCACCATCCCGACCGGCTCACCAAGCCGCTCATCAAGAAGGATGGCGCTTTCGTGGAGGCCACCTGGGACGAGGCTCTGGACCTGGTGGCCAGCAAGTTCAGGGAGGTTAAGGAAAAGGACGGTGCCGATGCCTTTGGTGCCCTGTCCTCTGCCAAGTGCACGAACGAAGAGAACTACGTGATGCAGAAGTTCGCGCGGGCGGTGATGGGAACTAATAACGTAGACCACTGTGCACGTCTTTGACACAGTGCCACCGTGACCGGTCTGGTCACAGCGTTTGGCTCCGGGGCGATGACCAACTCCCTCGATGACATCGCCAACGATGCACAGGTCTACTTCATCATCGGCTCCAATACCACCGAGAACCACCCGGTGCTGGGCATGCGCATCCGTCAGGCGGTGAAGCAACGGGGCGCCAAGCTCATCGTCTGCGATCCGCGCTCCATTCCCATCACCGAGTTCGCCACGCTCCACATCCGCCAGAAGCCGGGTACAGACATCGCGCTGCTCAATGGGATCATGCACGTGCTGATCGCCGAGGGACTCTACGATAAGAAGTTCGTGGAGGAGCGCACCGAGGGCTTGGAAGAGCTCAAGGCCAAAGTGATGGAGTACCCGCCTGAACGAGCGTCAGAGATATGCAGTATCACCCCCGAAGAGATCATTGAGGCGGCACACCTGCTGGCCAAGAACCGTCCAGGGGCACTACTGTATGCTATGGGTATCACCCAGCACACTACCGGCCACCAGAACGTACTTTCCTGCGCCAACCTCCAGATGCTGCTGGGCAACATGGGGGTGCCTGGCGGCGGAGTGAACCCGCTGCGCGGCCAGGTCAACGTCCAGGGCGCGTGCGACATGGGCGCGCTGGTCAACGTCTACCCCGGCTATCAGAAAGTAGCTGGTCCGGCTATGCGTGAGAAGTTCGAGAAAGCCTGGGGTGTGCCTCTCTCCGACAAGGTGGGCATCACTCTGGTAGAGATGCTCAACAAAGCGGAGAAGGGGGAGATCAAGGCCATGTATATCATGGGCGAAAACCCCATGGTCTCGGATCCGGACGTGAACCACGTCGAAAAGTGCCTCAAGAGCCTCGACTTCCTGGTCCTCCAGGACATCTTCCTCACCGAGACGGCAGCCCTGGCCGACGTCGTGTTACCTGGCCCCTCGTTCGCCGAGAAGGATGGCACCTTCACCAACACCGAGCGGCGCATCCAGTTCGTGCGGCAGGCTATTGATCCACCCGGCGAGGCCCGGCAAGATTGGTGGATCAGCGGCGAGATCGCTCGCCGAATGGGATATGATGGCCTGGCCTACAACTCGCCGCGCGAGATCATGGACGAGATCAACTGTCTGACGCCGATCTATGGCGGAATCACCTGGGACCGCATTGGCACTCAGGGCCTGCAATGGCCCTGCTCGAATGCTGAGCATCAGGGCACTCCCATTCTGCACGTGGGCAGATTCAGCCGCGGGCTGGGACACTTCAGCGCTGTGGATTGGCTGCCACCGACCGAGGAACCCGACGAGCAATATCCCTTCATCTTCACCACCGGTCGCGTGTTGTATCACTTCCACACCGGTTCGATGTCCCGCCGTTCCGAAGGGTTGGATGCCATCTACCCAGAGGCGATGGTGGAACTCAATCCTGAGGACGCGTCCAGGCTAGGCATTGCCGACGGGCAGATGGTGAAGGTCTCCTCGCGGCGTGGTGAGGTCACAGCCAGGGCGGAGGTGAGCGGCAAGGTCGAGCCAGGCGTTGTCTTTATGGCCTGGCACTTTGCCGAGGCGGCGGCTAACAAGCTGACCATCGCCGCTCTCGACCCCACGGCGAAGATCCCCGAGTACAAGGTATGCGCCGTCAAGGTCGAAGCCGCGGCCTAGTGAAGAGGAAGAGAAAGCAGGGGTTCGGCGCGCTGAGCCCCTGCCGAAGTTACAGGTTGGGTTTATGGTGAGTGAGAGAAACGCCTGGCAATGGCTCAGCCACCAGCGAGCATCAGATAGTAAGCTTGTTGCAGGACGTATCTCATATCTCAATGGCCAGATAGTCACACACCGCGGTACGTGACTTCCTCGCTGGCGGAAAGGGGGTGACGGGGAACGAATCTGACCACCGCAGTTTTTCATCACGTTAAACCAATCACACTCATAACTACACAAGGAGGAATCGAACTATGGCGTTTAAATCACCTAAGGCCATTGTCGGGGCGGCTCTCAACATCGGCAAGGCCAAGACAGAGTTGAGCATCCCCAAGATGCTGGTGCTGGGCTTCCTGGCCGGAGCTTTCATCGCTTTCGGCGGATTGCTGGCCATCGTGGTTGGCAAGGGAAGTCCTGGCATCGCCGCAGAGAACCCCGGCATGGCCAAGTTCATCTTCGGCGGTGTCTTCCCTGTAGGCCTGCTGCTCGTCGTCATCGCCGGGTCTGAACTGTTCACCGGCAACTGCGGGCTCATCACCCCAGCCTGCCTGGCGGGCAAGGCCAAATGGAGCGGCCTGCTGAAGAACTGGGTCTTCGTCTACATCGGCAACCTCATCGGCTCGCTCTTCGTGGCCTTCTTCCTGTCCTACCTGACCGGCATCACCACCGGCGAGCCCTGGCTGAGCGCCAGTCAGGCCATCGCCGTGGGCAAGGTGTCCAAGAGTTTCGGCGCCCTCTTCTGGCGCGGGGTGGGCTGCAACTGGCTTGTTTGCCTGGCCGTCTGGCTGGCCGTGGCTTCCGATAACATCATCGGCAAGATCTGGGGCATTTGGTTCCCGATCATGGCCTTCGTTGCTCTGGGCTTCGAGCACAGCGTAGCCAACATGTTCTTCATCCCGCTGGGCATCTTCTTAGGCGCAGACGTGACCTGGGGACAGTTCTTCATCACCAACTTGATTCCCGTAACGCTGGGTAATATCGTCGGCGGGGCGGGCCTCGTAGGCTTGGTCTACTGGTGGCTCTACGGCCGGGATACCGGCTGAATCCGACCGTTTCATAAAAAATAAAAGCCCTGGGTGAAACACCCAGGGCTTTTTGATTCCTGCGGCCCGCTCGAACCGTTTGTAGAAGGGGTATTCTCGGAAAAGCACAGTTTTGCCAGAGTCATTCAGTTCTCGGTCCGAACTCCAACCCCTTGTCCTTCAGCACCGCGCCCAGCTTCTTCAGGCTCAGCCGCTTGTCGCCAGGGATGACCACCAAGACGAAAGAGCGATCTGAACAGCGCACTCCATGACCTTGACCGGCCTTGACCACCTGGGCCACGGGAATGCTCAGGTCCTCAGCAACCCCCTCGGCGGTGTACAGCTTGCAGGTGTGAGTGTGTACCTCGTAGGGAATGCCCTGCCTGCCGGCAAGTAGGCCCTTCTCCTCCAACGCCCGCATGGGCACAGTCTTAGCAGACGACTTCGATTTCTTGGCCGTTAGCGCTCTCCCTCTGTACCCGTATGCCCCTGTTCTGGCTGCCGGGCCGTCTGCGCCAGAAGAGCAGAAGCACACCACCGACCACCAGGGCCGCCCCAGCCAACTGTGTCGACACCAACCGCTCGCCCAAGAGCACGTAGGCGTAGAAAGCAGCGAAGGGGATCTCGGCCATGGCCAGGGTACCGGCCACGCTCGCCGGTAACCGCCCCAGCCCAAACATGTAGGCAGCGAAGGGGATGATCGTGCAGAACGCAATCAGAATCGCGAAGTAGACCCAGGCCAGGTTGGGCACAGGCCAGGGCTGCGGCGTGAAGAACTGGAACGGCAACAGGGTCAGAGCGCCAAAGCCGAAGCCGTAAGTCAAGATGGCCAGGGGGCGATAGCGCCCGGCAACCGGCTTGCCGAACAGGCTGTAAGCGGCGTAAGTCACGGGAGTGGCCAGTCCCACCAGCAGCCCAGGCAAGCTCAGGCTGATCTCCCCCAAAGCGTCCAGACCGGTCACCAGCAACGTGCCAGTGAAGGTTAAGATGATAGCGGCCATCTTGCGGACCGTCAGCGGTTCGCGCCAGAGCAGCCAGGCAGTCACAGAGACGATGGCGGGCATCGCTGCCTGTTGCACTGTCGCCACAGCCACTCCGTTGAGCATCACGTTCAGATTCCAGAAGACGTGGAACGTGCCCACGCCAATGCTGCCCAGTCCGGCCAGCCACTTCAGATCGCTACGCTGCACGCGCAGCCAGTTCGGGCGCAGCAACCGCAGGCTGACGAAAAGGATGGCAAAGGTGAACAGATCCCGCCAGAAAGCCAGCGCCAGCGCGGAGACATTGCTGCTGGCCATGATGAAGCTGACGAAAATGCCTGACGTGGCCCAGCAGGCGGTGGCGGCCAACACCGCCAGGTGGCCGGCGGACTGCCAGCGATCCGGCGTTCCTGTGCCTTGTGTGCTCTCGGGCGCTGTTTTCATCTACGACGCTTCATCTACGACGCTTCATCTCCGACGCTGCCCCCCCCGGCATGGCCATAGCCTCGATATAGCGACTGTAGAAATCAGGGGCCAGGTCGAGGTCCACCTGTCGAGCCAGTGCAGCCAGTTGCTCACCGCGAGCGAATTCCTCGTCATCAAGGAACAGCGCCGCCCCAAAGCCTGCGCCGTTAGCCTCCGTCTCCACGATGCCCGGCTCCCCCAGCTCGAATGGCGGGATCATCCCCAGACCCGCCACTGCCTCAATGCTGACCTGGCTGCCAAAGGAGCCAGTGAGTACCAAGCGCTGCAGGTCACCCGCCTGCAGTCCCAACTCGGCCAGAAGGATCTCCACCGCGGCGCGGACAGCCGCCTTGGCCTTCTGCAACTCTCGTACGTCCTGTTGCGTCAGGTACAGCGGGTCTTCGGCATCCTCCTCGGTGAGGAGAACACGGCGCACGCCCCGCTCATCCTCGCTCATGCGCTGGGCAAAGGCCGGATGGTCGCGGGCGAAGCGGCCACTGGGCTCGACGACACCAACCCGCCGCAGTTCGTTTACCAGGCTGAGCAGCCCCGAGCCGGTGAGACCCACTGGCGGCTGGTTCCCGATGGTGGTGAAAGTGAAGCTGGAGTCCGCCTGAGCCTTTGCTGCCACGATAGCGCCGTCCACGGCGCGGGTGCCGCAGGAGATGTTCACTCCCTCGAAAGCGGGGCCGGCGGCTGTAGAGGCGACCACGATGTCTTCACCGTCAGTAACCATCACCTCGCCGTTGGTGCCCAGGTCAATGGCGGCCATAGGGCCTGGAGAGCGGTCGAAACCGAAATAGGCCAGGCAGGCCAGCGCGTCGGAGCCGACGAAGCCACCGATGAGGGGAGGCAGAGCGATCTCGGCTTGAGGGGGGAAGACGTCGCCGAACAGCCCCGCAGCGTGGCGAACGGCTGCTGCGCTGTGCGGCTGAAAAGGAAGCATAGAAAGAGATTCCACCGGATAGCGCAGTAGTAGGTGATGCATGGCGCAATTGCCGACGATAGTCACCTTGCGGATGCGCGCCCTAACCCGCCGCGACAGACGGAGAGCGTCAATGGCCTGCCCAATGGAAGACAGTGCCAATGCCGAGATGTGTTCCGCACTGGTTTGGTCCTGCCCCGCCGCAGCCAGGCGGGAGATGACGTCGGCGCCGAACACGGTCTGCTGATTGAGTGCTGCCGCGCCGGCGCAGACGAGGCCGGTGTCCAGCGTGGTCAGGAAGGCGGCCACGGTGGTGCTGCCCAGGTCAATGGCCAGCCCCAGCTCCACGCCCTCCCTCTTGTAATCGTCGGAGGCACGGAAGATCTTGTTGGAGTAGACGACGATGGGCACCAGCGTGACGGAGACGTCACCTTGCACACGGGCGCGGCAGGCCAGGCGGTAGTCTGCCGCCTGCTCCGCTGAGGTGAGTCCCTCCAACTCCCGCTCGTCAATGGGACTCAGATGCCCCTGCGCCATCACCTTGCACTTGAGGCACGTGCCCCGCCCGGCACAGGGCTGCTCCAGTGGGAGACCGGTGGTGATGACGGCGTCGCCCAGCAGGGTGTTCACTTCCACGGCGACTGAGCGCACGTCGTCGCCGTAACTTACAGTGACCTTGGGCATACTTGGTCCTTGGTCGGGTGGTCGGGTGGTCTTTGGTCAGGTGGTCGAGTGGTCAGGTGTTTTTTTGCTGGCTCCGGCGCAGATAGCGAATGAAGCCGTTGATCAGCTTCTTCACTTGCACAGCTTTCTGGTAGATTGCCTCGAACTCTTCCTCCGTCACATAGCCTCGGTCCAAAGCGATATATAGATGCGACTGCACCTCACTAGCCGAACGTCGCGCATACCTCAGAAACCGGATGAACTCCGCGTCCGAACCCGCATCGAACCCTTCAGCGATGTTGGCCATCACTGAAACCGCCGCGTCCTCAATTTGACCTCGCAGCCGAAAGTCACTGGCGAACCGCCCTTTGCTGGACACAGCGTACACCATTCGGGCCAATACCCTGGCCTCTTGCCATCCCTCAATATCTTCAAAGCGCTCGATCTTCATCCCGATCTCCTTTGGTCGGATGGTCCTTGGTCGGGCGGTCCAGCTACCCGACCATCAGACCACTTGACGATCCGACCATCCGACGAAACGAAGCCTTTCTCTCGCAGCAAGGGGAAAGGGTCCACCAGGTTCTTGTGCAGGCCCGCAACCTTAGGATCCAGCCCGAAGGCCAGGCACATCAACTGCGTGAAATAGAGGACGGGCATCTTCTGCTCTAGGTCAGGCATCTGCAATTGCCGCCCATCCAGGTTGGAGTGGCAGAGGGGACAGGCCACGGCGAGACAATCCGCGCCCACAGCCCGCGCCTGGTCAATCAGCCAGCGGCACATCTCGATGGCCCGCTCGGGCACGGTGGCCGCCAACCCTGCCCCGCAGCAGCGGGTCTTGCCGTCCCAGTCCACCGCTTCTGCGCCCAGTGCTTCCACTACGTGATCCATGTTCATCGGATACTCGTGATGGGGCACGCCAGCGATCTTAGGCGGGCGGGTCAGCAAACAGCCGTAGTAGCAAGCGACCTTCAGCCCTTCCAGTGGCTTCTGCACCTTGGCGGCGATGGCCTCCACGCCCACCCGTTCGGCCATGATCTCCACCAGCGAGGTGACCTCGACAGTATCCTGGTACTCATAGCCAATGGCTTCGTCCCCCTGCTCCTTCAACGCTGGATCCGCCCGTATCTCGTGCAGCGTGGTCCGGAAGCGAGAGTAGCAGGCAGCGCAGGGTACCGCCACCTGATCAAAGCCCATGCGTTCTATGAGGGCCAGGTTCTCCAGAGGCATGCGCAGGGCGTCGTCGGGGTTCAGCTTGTGGGCGGGGCTGGAGCCGCAACAGGTCCAACTTTTTGGTTCCACCAATCCCAGGTCCAACACCTCGGCCGCCGCTTTGGTTGACATGTCGTACTCAATGGCCATAGAATGAAGCGAGCAGCCGGGGTAGTAGGCGACCTCATTGGGCGCCACCTCCCGCCGTTCCACCCGCTTGGGCACGCGGACGAAGGAAGGCAGGAACTTGATCTTCCCCTTCAGAATCATGGGCAAGCCCAGATCGAACACGTCCTTCAGCGGGTCCCTGGCGCGCAGATTCGTCTCCATGATGAGCCCCGCTTCGTAGGCCCGGCCCAGCAGTTTGCTGTTGCGGTGGAATACCTGGAGGAAGTCCTCTACGGCGGGGATGGCGGGCTTGATGCCTCGCTGGCGGGCGATCATCATCAACTGATCCATGATCTTGGCCAGGTCCAATCCCTGCGGGCAACGGGTGGAGCACACCTGGCAGGA